>JAGPFT010000121.1 GCA_018056405.1 Anaerolineae bacterium | reverse complement strand
CTTTACGAGAAGAGCGGGCACTACCCGTACTACAAGGACAGCCAGTACTCGCCCTTCGAGGTGGAGGGCGACCTGTTCATGCTCAAGCCGATGAACTGCCCGCACCACATCCACATCTACAAGGACGACCTGCATTCGTACCGCGACCTGCCGGTGCGCCTGGCCGAGTTCGGCACCGTCTACCGCTACGAGAAGTCGGGCGAGCTGCACGGCCTGACCCGCGTGCGCGGCTTCACCCAGGACGACGCGCATATCTTCTGCACGCCGGAGCAGCTTGAGGACGAGTTCCTGGGCGTGGTAGACCTGGTGGAGTTCATCTTCCGCAGCCTGGGACTGACCGACTACCGGGCGCGCGTGGGCATCCGCGACCCGCAGAGCGACAAATATGTGGGCGGCGACGCGGTGTGGGAGCAGGCGACCCAGGCGATCATCGCTGCGGCGACCAAGCGGGGGCTGGACTTCACAGTGGAAGAGGGCGAGGCGGCCTTCTATGGCCCCAAGCTGGACTTCATCGTGCGCGACGCCCTCAAGCGCGAATGGCAGATCAGCACGGTGCAGGTGGACTACAACCTGCCGGCGCGCTTCGAGCTGGAGTACGTCGGCGAGGACAACGAGCGCCATCAGCCGATCATGATTCACCGCGCGCTGTACGGCAGCATGGAGCGCTTCGTCGCCGTGCTGATCGAGCACTACGCCGGCGCGTTCCCGGCGTGGCTGGCCCCGCTACAGGTCGCGCTGATCCCGGTGGCCGACCGGCACATCGCCTACGCTCAGGACGTGGCGAAAATCCTGCACGGCAAGGGACTGCGCGTGCAGGTGGACGACTCCAACGGGCGCGTGGGCGGCAAGATTCGTGCGGCGACGCAGCAGAAGATCCCCTGGATGCTGGTCGTTGGCGACCGCGACGCGGCTTCGAGCACGGTCAGCGTGCGGCTGCGCTCCGGCGAAGACCTGGGGCCGCAGCCGGTGCTGGCCTTCGCCGACCTGGCGACGCGCATTGTCGAGAGCAAGGCGCTGACGCTGGCCTAGGCTGGCGGCGGTCAGGGGAAATACACCGCCCCCGTGCGCAGGGAGTCGCGCGGGGGCGGATTGTGTGAAAAACCACCTTGATTTATCACCTGTCTTCTGCCATAATATGTATTGTTGTGTAATGATGCGTATTGTTACTCATTGATGCGCAGACCTGCGAGGAGAGAGCGTCATGCCCGTCCAACGATCAACGCCGGTGGCCATCCCCGCGACCACCGCTCATCGTCAGTTTGGTGACCTGCTGCGCCGCGCCTTTTCGGGCAAGGAGCATTTCATTGTCGAGAAGGACGGTCTGCCGGTTGTCGCCATCCTTTCTATGTCCGAATATGAGGAGCTGATGCAAGAACGTGAGCGTCACCAGGAACGGCTCCTGCGTTTTCGGGAGGCAGCCCGCGCCATAGGCGAAACCTACGAACAGCATGGCCTGAGCGAGGACGAGGTTCTGGCCGAGTTGGAGAAGGTCCGCGAGCAGGTCTACCGGGAACGCTATGGCGACACCCCGGCGGAGTGATCTGCGGGTCATGGTTGACGCCAATATCCTGGTTGCTGGAACAGGATGGCCGCGTTTTCCCTATGAAGTGCTACAACACGCCGTCCGGGGAGACTTCGTACTGGTTCTGGCGCCGATCATTATCGAGGAAGCGCGCCGGCACATTCTCCGCCTGATCCCTGAGGCCCTTGAGCGTTTTGAGGAGATTCTGCAATCTGCGCACTGCGAAATCGCGGGCGATCCTGCACGCGAAGAAGTGGTTTCACATGCCTCCCTGGTGCGCGATCCCAAAGATGTTCCGATTGCCCTGGCTGCCATCAACGCCAGAGTTGGTCTCCTGGTCTCACAAGATCGTGATTTCACTGACGAAGGCGAGAGCACCCAGGAGCTACACCAGCGACTCACGATAATGCTACCCGGCACGTTCTTGCGCGAGCACATGGGCTGGACGAGCGAGAGACTGGAGACTCTGCGCAATCGTACCTGGCAAGACCTTGCCGAGTAGAGATCACGGACTTCCGAAGTCTGCGGAGACTTCGGAAGTCTGTTGTCCCCTGATCACACCAGCGCCCGCGTCTAGATCGCCACCTCCCCCACCAGGGCCGCCGCCAGCAAGTCCACCGCCGCGCGTCCGTCGCCCACGTCCGCAGATTTCGATATGTGGGGGGCGCTGGCCGAACCTATGCCTCATCCTCGGATGGTTCGTCTGCCTCGTCCACCTCGGATTCGAGTTGGTCGTCTGCAACGGCGAGAATAGCGGAACCTTGCTGTTTGTAGCGTTTGTACTCGTGCAAGTTGCGGTAGGGTGGATACTCCATCCCTTCTGCACGTGCATCGGCCATGGTGCGATAGTTCATCCAATAATCATCGAATACTTCGACGCCCAATGAAGCAAAAACCCCTGTCCCGTTGATCAACCGCTCCTCGAACACAGTGGAGCCAATGTTGCGGGTGTTTCCGCTCCCTGGGCGATCCGCCGCGATGCGATATTTCTCGTGCAGGAAGAAGTCGAAGTCTCTGGCAACCGCAGGAATGTCTGCCAGTTGGCCAATGTCATAGACACGCCGCTCGTCAATGCCCTTGATCTGAGTGTAGATTACGCCGAGCACATAATGCTTGGCATAGTCCTGGTAGGGAAAGGTGGTGATTGAGGCGCTTTCTCGCGCCCTGAAGTAACCTGTGTACGTCCCTAACGTCATCCCGTTGACCTTGGATCTCCCCTGGCGATCCACCACTCTACGATATGTGGACTTGATGTCTAGCGCATATCTGGTGCCATCGGGAGCTAGCCAACTGATGTCGGGATATTGGTTTTGTTGGCGGGCCAACACCATCTGGTAGCCGTTTGCCTGAGCAAACTCGACCAACACTGGAAACATCAACAACTCAAGTGCTTTAGAGAGCACTTTGGTGTCCAGCGTGATCGTGTAGATGCGCTGGTAAACGTCAATGAATCCCTTTACCGTCCAATCCCCCGTCTCTGTGGTCACCCGCTCGCGCAACCTGCCAAAGTAGGAGACCAAGGAGTCGCGGAACGCATCTTGAGAAGTCATCTGCTTCGGCTCACCACAGTGCAGCTACAGTGCAATGAGGAGTAGCTCAGCTGAATCGCGTTTAGACAAGACGTACTTCTGGCGCTTATTGGCCTCAAAGACATTGCTCTTGTATCGCTTGAGCACCTCTATGAGCGCATCTTGGGATGGTATGCCATCGTTGCGATAGGAGACAACCAGAATGCTCTTGCGATAACGGGCAATCACTGCCTCAAAAGCCGCCAGGATGGTGCCGGGTCTGGTCCAGGGTGACTCCAAACGCTGCAACCGCCGGTGCTTGGTGCTGTAGTCAATGCGCTGTTGCCACTCATCATACCTCGTAAGCCCTTCGAGAAAATGGTAAAAGTCTAGATAGTCCACCCCTACGCCTCTGTGGTTCACATAGGGCGGGTCAATATAAACCAGATCCACGTCAACAGGTGCTTCGAGCGCATCGCCACAAATAGCCCGATTGCTGCGCGCGTTGTCAAACACGGCTGCGTTGGCTTCGGTGGCAAAAGCGCGAAAATGGACTTCAAAAGGTGTATCCCATGTCGTTTTATTGCCAAAGGATCGCTGGACTCTGGCCTGGCGCATGTATAGGTTGGCGCGATGAAAGAGGTTGTAGGGACGCTTGACGATACACGCCTGATACACCGCAAAGCGCGCCAAAGCCTGCTTGAACGGATCGGTCAACAAATGATCTATGTTGTAAACAACGCGATCTAGCCAGGCGTTCTCGCTGTCAGTAAAGTAGATGCCGCTGAACGTTCGCTGGATGAAATCGGGGTAGTTGATGCCGGGATGTCGCTCAAGGACCAGTTCGATGTCCGCTGGCGCTAAGCACACATCCCTGTTTTCGATTAGGGCCAGGCCGATAGTCCAATTGAACAGCAGAATATCGTTGTAGATGACGCGCTTACCAGCCGTTTTGAATAAGTGGCTGACACAGCCTGTCCCGCCAAACAAATCCAGGACAGTATCGAACTCCAGGTCCTCAACGTTCGCCCATATCCACTCCGTCAGCTTGAGTTTGCTCCCCTGATAGCGGGTAGAGGGGAATGGGACGTTATATCGCCTGGCCTGTCGGGTTGCGAACAACGATTGCTGAACAGGCGGCACCATACCCAACTCCGGGACTCAACGGATTTCAGGTATTATAGCGCAACCTCCCCCACCAGGGCCGCCGCCAGCAAGTCCACCGCCGCGCGCACGTCGCCGATGTCCGCCGTCTCGCTGGGCGTGTGCACGTAGCGCAGCGGCAGCGAGATCGCCCCGGTGGGGACGCCCGCCCGCGCCGCCTGAATCGTGCGCCCATCAGTGCCACCGACGGTCAGCACCTCGAGCTGATAGGGGATGCCCGCTTCCTCGGCGCGCGTGATGAGCAGGTCGCGCACCGCCGGCGGCACGATCAGCCCCTCGTCGCGCAGCTTGATCGCCACGCCGCCGCCCAGCCGAAGTCCCTTCTCCTTGCCATGTGGCTGGTCGCCGCAGGGGGTCACGTCCACGGCAAGCGCCAGGTGCGGCTCCACGCCGTAGGCCGCCGGCCCTGCCCCGCGCGCGCCCACTTCCTCCTGCACGCTGAAGACGAAATAGACGCTGTGCGGCGTGCCGGTCTGCTTGACGCGGCGCAGCGCCTCGATCTGCACGGCGCAGCCCAGCCGGTTATCGAGACTCTTGCCGATGATGCGCTCGCCGCGCCGAAAGACCTCGCCCACGAAGGCGGCGGGGTCGCCCACGCCGACGGGCGCGTTGCTGTCCGTGCCGGTGCTGAGGTCAATGTAGAATCCGGTCAGGTCGGGCAGATCGCGGCGCTTGCTGAACTGGTGCTCGACGCCAATCGTGCCAATGGCCCCGTTCTCGAAGCGCACGCGCGCGCCCAGCAGCGTCGCCGGGAAGAGCGCCCCGATGTTGGCAAAGCGCGCGTAACCCTGCCGGTCTATGTGGCTGACGATCAGGCCAATCTCGTCCATGTGCGCGGCGACCAGCACGCGCCGGGGGCCGGTCCCCACGCGGCAGATCAGGTTGCCGAGCGCGTCTACGGCGATCTCATCGGCGGCGTCGGCGACTTCGGCGCGGATCAGGTCGCGGATGTGGTGCTCATAGCCGGGCGGCCCCCAGGCTTCGGCGAGTGTTTTGATCAATGCGTCCACGAAGTTATCACCTTTCGAGAACAGATGGCGTCAGAGTCAGCCACGCCGCGCGCAGCAGGGCTGCCTGGTTCTCCCAGTCAGCCATGTTCATGATCGCGTACGGTCCGTGAATGTAACGACAGGGGTTGGCCACGACCACGCTCGGCACGCCCGTCCCCGTCCGATGAATGGCCCCCGCATCGGTGCCGCCGGCGTGCTGCGGCGAGCGGAACTGGTGGGGGATGCCGGCCGCGTCGGCGGCGCGCACCAGGTGGCGCACCAGGCGCGGGTCGCTGACCATCGAGCGATCTATTACCGTGATCGCCGGGCCGCCGCCCAGCCGGGTAATCGTCGTCTGATCCGGCTCGTCGGGGTCTTGCGGCAGGTCGTGGCAGGCGGTCGTCTCCAGCACGAAGGCCACGTCGGGCCGGATGCGCCCGGCGGCGGCTCGCGCCCCACGCAAGCCAACTTCCTCCTGCACGGTGAAAGCCACGTGCAGGTCGAAGGGGAACGGCTCGCCCTGCACCAAATGTATCAGCGAGGCGCAGCCGGCGCGGTCGTCGAGCGCCTTGCCGCGCACCGTCGGCCCCAGCGTCTCAAACTGGCTGGCGAAGGCGATGGAATCGCCGGGCTTGAGGACCTTCTGGGCGGCTTCGCGGCTGGTCAGGCCGATGTCAATGCGCAGTTGGCCAATGGGCACGGTGTCCTGGCTCTTGTTGAGGTGCAGCGGCGGCCAGCCGATCACGCCCGGAATCTTGTCTGGGCCAACGAGCACGCGCGTTCCCGGCAGGATGCGCGCGTCCAGCCCGCCGACCGCGCTGAAACGGAGCGTCCCGTCGGAGTCAAAGCCCATGACCATCATGCCCACTTCGTCCATGTGCGCGGCGGCCATGACGCGCAGCTTGACCGCGCCGGTGCCGCGCTTGACGGCGAGCACGCTACCCAGCGCGTCAACGTGCACGTCCTCGACGTGACCCTGAAGGTGCTTGAGCACCAGTGCGCGGACTTCGCCCTCGTCCCCGGAGATGCCAACCGCCTCGGATAGCTCGCGCAGCACGTCGCTCATGCGTCACGCTCCTTGGGGGTGGTTTCGGGCCAGGCGAGAGAGTCCAGGAAGTCGGGCGTCAGCCCGGCGATGAAGGCCGCCAGCAGCCGCCCGGCGCGCGTCACGTCGCGCAGGTTGACCACCTCGGCCGGCGTGTGCATGTTGCGCATGGGGACGCCGATCAGCCCGGTGGGAATACCCTCGCGGCTGACCTGAATGTGCCAGGCGTCGGTGCCGCTGTGACCGGGGGTCGGTTCGATCTGCACCTCGATCTCCAATTCCTCGGCGGCGGCGTGCAGGGCCTGGACCAGCAGCGGGTGAAAGTTGGGGCCTCGGCCAATGGTCGGGCCATCGCCCAGCGGGAAGCCCTCGTCGTCGCCGACGCCCTTCTGAACACCATACGAACCGTCAATGGCAACGGCGATGTCCGGCGCGATCTGGTAAGCAGCGGCCAGCGCGCCGTAGCTGCCGACCTCCTCCTGTACCGCCGCCACGCCTACCACGTCCCAGGCGTGATCGCGGCGAGTTAACTCGTCCAGGCAGAGCGTCACCACGGCGACGGCCAGGCGGTTGTCGAGTGACTTGGCGGCCAGATGATCGCCCTTGAGCGGGACGGCGGGCGCGTCTAGGGTGATGATGTCGCCCACGCGCACCAGCGCACTGACTTCAGCAGCGGGCAGGCCCACATCCACCCAGAGATCATCAGGGGCGGGGAATTTGTCGCGGCTGCGCGCCATGTGCGGCGGTGCCGCGCCGAACAGCCCCTTGAGCGTGCGGCGGCCATGCACCAGCACAGGCTGCGCGAGCAGGGCGCGGTAATCAATGCCGCCCAGGGGCGCGGTACGGATGAAGCCTTCGCGCACTTCAGCGACGATCAGGCCAATCTCGTCCATGTGCGCGCAGAGCATGATCGAGCGGCGCGGCTCCGGCCCGCTGCCCCGCTTGACGGCGATCAGGTTGCCGAGGGCGTCGGTGCGCAACTCGTCGGCGCGCCCGGCCCAGGCGTCATGAATCACAGCGCGGACTGGCCCCTCGTGACCGGAGGGCGCTGGCGCGGCGCACAGTGTCCGCAAATGCTCCTGGAGGTCTAGTGGCATCGGCTCGTCTAATCCTATCGTGGCGTGATCGGGCGCATCAGTTCCCTTCCAGGCTTTCCTGGGTAGGCGTAGGCGGCGGCGCTTCCGTCGCCGGGGGCACATCAGTCGGCGGCGGCGGAACGTCAGTCGGCACCGCTGTGGCAGTAGGCAGCGGCGCAATGGTCGGCGCGGCGGTGGGAGGCACCGTAGGCGACGGCGGCACCGTCAGCGTGGGCGCAGGGGTGATCGTCGGGATGAACGTCCAGCTAGGGAGGGGCGTCCAGGTGGCCGGTATGACGAACTGCGTATTCGTCGGCAGGTAGAGCTGGGGCGGCGTCGGCTGGAGCGGCTGCCGGTAAGGTGTGTACGTGGCCGTGAGGAACGGCGTGTAAGTCGGGATGCCAGGAGAGGCCGTCGCGCCACCCAACGTAGAATCGGTCGGGGCGGCTGTCTTGCCCGTGTCCGCCGGGGCATAGGCCAGCAGCACCGCGCCAAGACAGTAGCACGGCACGGTCAGCAGGATGATGGCCAGCAGCACCAGGCGAGTAG
>JAGPFT010000120.1 GCA_018056405.1 Anaerolineae bacterium | reverse complement strand
GGCGCTACCTGAACATCGAAGTGCCCCCCGAACGGCTGGCAGACGCCCTGATCGGCGTGCGCGCCTTCGGGATGCGCGGCATCAACCTGACCATCCCCCACAAGGTGGCGGTGATGCAGTATCTCGATGAGATCGCGCCGGATGCGCGGGTCATCGGCGCGGTGAACACCGTCCGCCGCGAGGGCGACCGGCTGATCGGCGAGAATACGGACGGCAAGGGCTTTCTGCGCGGGGTGCGCCAGGACGCTGGCGTAGAGCCGGCGGGGGCGCGCGTGGTCATCCTGGGCGCGGGCGGGGCAGCGCGGGCCATCGCCACCGAGCTGGCCCTGGCCGGCGCAGCGCAGATCACCGTGGTCAACCGCACGCCCGAACGCGGCCAGGGCATGGTCGCCGACCTGCGCGCCAACACCCCCGCCGATGTCCGCTTCGAGGTGTGGCGCGGCGTCTACCGCGTCCCCGCCGATACGGACATCCTGGTGCAGGCCACCTCGATCGGGCTGTACCCGGACGTGGATAGGATGCCCGCCGTAGCCCTGGACGACGCGCCCGCTCACATGCTGGTCAGCGATGTGGTCTTCAACCCGCCGGAGACGCGCCTGCTGGCGGCGGCCAGGGGGCGCAGCCTGCTAACGCTCGACGGGCTTTCGATGCTGGTCTACCAGGGCGCGATTGGCTTCGAGATGTGGACGGGCATCCCAGCGCCAGAAGCGATCATGAAGCGGGCGCTACGCGAGGCGTTGGGGGCGTGAGGGAAGCCTCTCTCCCCTCTCCCGCCGAGCTAGAGCGTGTGCGGACAGGCGTTGGGATCGGCTGATAGTCTGGGGCAGGTCTTCACTTGACCTCACCCCCGCTCGGCGCTGGCGCGCCTCGCCGCCCCCTCTCCGGTCTATACACGTTGACGGAGAGGGGGAAGAGCCGAGCGTAGCGAGGCCAGGGGGTGAGGTTAAGCAGGCGCTATCTCAATACTTCTCACGCTGCTGTTCGCCCCTTCCCCCGAAATGAGGGAAGGGGAGTCGCCAGGACAGCGTTCTCCTCCCTCCGCGCAGCGCAAGGGAGAGGGATTGAGAGGGTGAGGCGTGCGCAGCCGGGCTTAAGTTGGTGCACATGGGGCATCCGCCTGGCGCACCCGTCAGACGCCTTACTTCATGCGCATGGGTTACTGCCCCGGCTCGGCCTCCGGCTCCACGAAGCGCACTTCGAACATCCAGGGCCAGTGCTTGCCGGTGATCAGGAAGGTGTCCGTCTCCGGCAGGTAGGCGATGCCGTTGAGCACTTCCTGGTCGTCCAGCCCAGCGCGCTCGTCGTCGGTGAGCAGCGCAGAAGCGTCAATGACTGCCGTCACCACGCCGTTGTGCTTGTCAATCTGTACGATGTAGTCGGTCTGCCAGATATTGGCATAGATGGAGTCGCCGACGCACTCCAACTCGTTGATGCGCTCGACGATAGACCCTTGCAGCGTGACCAGCCCGCTGAAGATTAGCTCGAACGTCTCCGGCTCGCGCACGTCGAGGAAAGGCGTGCCGTCGCTCATGTAAAGGTATTCCCCGTCCGTGCACAAGCCCCAGCCCTCGCCCTCATAGGCGAACGTTCCCACCTGCTCGAACGTTTCCCGGTCGTAGACGAACGCCACTTCCGACTTCCAGGTAAGCTGGATCAATTGCTCGCCGACCAGGGCTAACCCTTCAGCGAAGTACTGCTCCGGCACGCTGATCTGCTGGAGCACCTCGCCGCTCAGCGGGTCTACCTTGCGCAGCGTGGAGAACCCGCTGCGCCCGGTGCTCTCGTAAAGGTAGCCGTCATGCAGCAGCAAGCCTTGCGTATAGGCCGTCGGGTCGTGCGGGCGGATGGACAGCACCTCCGGCACGAGCAGCGTCACCGGGGCGTAGAGCGGGTTCTCGCTCTGGGCCAGCGTTGGAACGACCGTGCTCGCGGCGATGAGCACCAGCAGGATCAGTGCAGAGAGGAAGCGCGCAAAGCGTGTCATGGGAGTCTTCGCTTTCGTTGGGCACAACTCATGCAGATCATGTGGACGGGACGGGGCGCGGCGCGCCATCGCCGTGCTGGATGACGGCCAGCGCCTGCGCGTGCAGCAGGCCGTTCGTGGCCAGGATGCGCTGACCGGACAGCGCTTCCCGGCTCAACTGGCCCGCGTAGTCGCTAACTGTACCCCCGGCCTCGTGCACAAACAAGATTCCCGCCTGCACGTCCCAGGGATGCGGCCCCTCTTCCCAGTACACATCGCAGCGTCCGGCGGCCACCCAGCATAGGTCGAGCGCCGCCGATCCGCCGCAGCGCGCCGACTGGACCCGCCGCAGGAAGTGGCCGAAGCGCGCGCTGTTGTTGTCCTCCGCCGTCCATGATGTGTAGGGGAAGCCGGTGATGACCAGGGCCTGGGCCAGATCGGGCACGCTGCTCACGCGCAGCCGCTGCCCGTTGAGCGTCACGCCGCCGCCGCGCACGCCCTTGTACGTCTCGCCCAGCAGCGGGGCGTGCACCACGCCCAGGATCGGCTGGAGGTCTGGCCCGGAGAGCGCCAGGCTCACCGAGAAGATGGGGAAGCGGTGGGCGAAATTGGTCGTGCCGTCGAGCGGGTCTACGTACCAGTGGTAGGGCGTCTCTTCTGGCGCGGGGCCGTAGCCGCCGCCCTCTTCGCCGTGAATGTGATGATCGGGGAAGGCGGCGCGCAGCGCGGCGACGATCAGCGCCTCCGCAGCGCCATCGGCCTCAGTCACCAGATCAATGAGCGCGCTCTTGCTGCGCGCGGCGCGCGGGCGCTGGTAGTGCTCGGCCAGGACGGCCCCGGCGTGACGGGCGATGGCTTCGGCGGTGTCGAGGGCCGCCGCGATGTCCAGTGTGTCGGTCATAGCGCGGTTTCATCCTTGAGTAGGCGCAGATCACGGCCTGCGGGCGAGGGTCATTATACCGCAGGGCTGAAGGCAGTGTTGGGAGCATGAATAAGGAAATCACGACCGTATCGCTCCTCCTAAAGTGCGAATCCAGGTCAGGAATGCGTGTGGTTAGTATGACGCATGATACTGGTTGACATAATTTTTGTTCTACCCTAATCTAAACTATAGAGCCTTATAGTTATGAACTGACGTTACGCACTGAGTGCGCGAAAATGCTGTAAACTCTGAGCATGGACGATAAAGAACTGCTTGACATCTACACGGACTACCTGATCAGCTCGTTTGGGCTGACCACAGGAACAGGACTGTCGCGACTGTTGGATGGGGCGATCAGTCATGACCGGATTCAACGGTTTTTGGCGAGTCCGGTGAAAACGGGGGCGGAGTTTTGGCAGGTAGTGAAGCCTTACGTCCGCCAAATTCAGCGGGAGGATGGGGTGCTGATTGTGGATGACAGCATCTCGGAAAAGCCGCATACGGACGAGAACGACATCATCTGCTGGCATTACGATCACACCAGTGGCCAAACCATCAAAGGGGTCAACATTATCAGCGCGTTGTACCATGTGCAGGACGTATCGCTGCCGGTGGGCTATCACCTGGTGACCAAAACGGAACGGTTCATCGACAAGAAGACAGGCAAGGAGAAACGGCGCGCGACGGTCACGAAAAACGAAGTCTACCGGCAATTGCTGTGCCAAGCGGTGCACAACCAGATTCCGTTTCGCTATGTGCTCAACGATGTGTGGTATGCCTCGGCTGAGAATATGATGTTTGTCAAACACGACTTGCAGCGCGAGTTCATCATGCCGCTGAAAACGAATCGCAAAGTTGCGTGGAGCCTTGAGGACAAACAACAAGGTCAGTATGTGCGTGTCGATACACTGGACCTGGAACCGGATACCGTCGTGACCATTTACCTGGAGAGCGTGGATTTCCCGCTCCACCTGGTCAAACAAATCTTCACAAACGCAGACGGCAGCAGCGGTATTCTGTATCTGGTCACCAGCGACCTCGAA
Source organism: Anaerolineae bacterium (assembly GCA_018056405.1). Classification (GTDB taxonomy): domain Bacteria; phylum Chloroflexota; class Anaerolineae; order Aggregatilineales; family Aggregatilineaceae; genus UBA2029. The sequence continues at coordinate 3,927 of JAGPFT010000120.1, read as the reverse complement.
CTCACCTACGACGGGATCACGACTGGCTATGGCAAACGATGGCCCGTGGAACCCTATCACAAATCCCTCAAGCAGAATGCATCCCTTTCCAAGTCGCCCACCAAAACGGTCACCACGCAGAGCAATCACATCTTTGCAGCACTGTGTGCCTATATCAAACTCGAAATGCTGAAAGTCTCGACGCATACCAACCATTTTGCGTTGAAGTCCAAGCTCTACTTACAGGCGTTGCGAACCGCCTTTGATGCTTTGCAGGATTTGCAGCCCGTTCGTCTGGCTGCGTAACGTCAGGAGGATATCTTAATGAACATAGACAGTAAAAATAGCGCATCTCTTTCTTCCAATAACGTCCCCGCCCCGCAAAAGCTGGTAGACGTGAGCAACATCCCGGTCAAGGAGCGCTTCTGCACGCGCTCCGAGATCTTGCCGCGGCTCAGGGAATTGCTGGGCCAGGCTGCGGACGGGTCTCCTGAGAAGCGGGACCTCATTCGCCGGATCAATTTCCTCGAAGCGAAGGATCGGGCACTTGTTCGGTTCTTTGCCTCGCGCGATGGAAAGCCCGCCTCAGAAGAGGCGGGTCTGGCACTACTCATCCTCGACGACATCTGCAAGGGACGGATGACCGAGGAAATCGGCGCAGCCGGTTTCGGGATGAGCCTTGTCGTTGACGGCGTGCGTAAGAACTACGCAATGCCGGCAGACTGGGAGGAAAAGTCAACGGGGGAAAATGAAATCGTCTTCAACGGGAATGACTTTCGCGCCGCCAACGCCGTTGGTAGCGCAATGTACCTTACCAACAGTGGTAAGGTAAAGGTCAGCCCCTATCGGGACTACCGCTACGCTGGCGTCAAAATAAACACCTCTGGTATGACCAGGGGTCCTATTCTTGCCATCAGAGCCGGTAATGACATCAAGTTGTTCTACCAGCGAGGGGGTTCGTGGAACCCCTGGACGGTAGAAGCGGCTGGCTTCCGCACGATGCTGTGGAAGACTATCGGTGCATGGGGGCACAGCATGTCTGTCGTCCTTGCCGGAGGCGACTTTAACATCACGAAGAAGTATGTGAACGCGGCTTACCACCGCGAGTACTATCTAGACAAGTTCGGAAGGGAACTCTACCCGTATGAACGGGAAGAGTTCAAGGCCAAGTATTGCTCCGGCTGGGCCCGCGAAGGGCCGGAGGATCTGGTCGAGGAGACTTGCGAAGAGAACCAATACCCATCGAATACATCCAATGAAGCCACAGTGACTTTCACTACGAGCCTAGAGAATTGGCGGGTAATACTCGCTATTCTTAACACCTGTAACGCCTATGGTAGTGAGTGGACGAATTGGATCAGAGGGCTTGGATTCCGAGAAGCCGTTGAGTCTGCAATCCATGAAGCTAGGAAAGCAACTCCACAAAGTGGAGAAACCGAAGGAATACTGCCCTCATACACACGCCAACACTCTAGCCTATCAGAATCGGAATATGTACTTGCTGATGACGGCGCATACCATCACATTGATGACAGTTACTTTGAGCGCTTCGGTGGATATGGAGAGTATTCAAGGCTTCAGGATAGCGAACTCTCAGACATGTTCCCGGATATCGATTCCTTTTGCTCATGGCTAGATGATGATGATGAGTAGCTTATACGATTTGCTATAAGGCGAATTCACCAATTCCACGCGCCCATAACCACTCGTGCTGCGCTTGACGCCCCAGAACATCAGTGCTACACTGCTCGCCATCAGCACATGCCCTTCAAGAGTGCCGGGAGGCAGGACAGTGACGCTCGAATTTGAGAAGGTCGTGGCCCAGGTGGCGCGCATGGGCCGCGCCCTGGCCGCGCGCAGCGACTCGCTGAGCGAGCGGAGCGCGCTCGCCTGGGAGCGGTTGGCGCTGCTCGGTGACGTGGACGCCGTGCGCGAGCGCGTGGCCCTGGCCCGCGCCCGTGACGCGGGCTTTCGCGGGGCGGCGCTGCTCGACGAGCCGGCGAATCGCGCCTACCCGCTGCCTCCCACCCCGCCGCGCGCCACCCTCCTGGCCGCCGACGGCTCGCAGGTCTATCCCGACCCGCACGGGGCAGCGCTCTATTACCTGATTAACGTGGGCATGTTCGTCTACCATCACGGGACAGACGCCTTGCCGGAGCAGATCACCGAGCCGCAGCTTCACTATAGCGAAACCGCTCTGCACGACACGAACGGGCAACTGATCACCAACGCGGCGGTCAACGCGCGGCGCAGCGTGCAGGAATTGGCTCTCCTGGCCCGCGAAGCCTGGGCGCGGGCGGAGAGCGCAGGGCCGCTGCTGGCCATCAGCGACGGGCCGCTGCTTTTCTGGATGGACAAGGACGTGCCCGACCGCCAGCAGCTTGAGGCCGAGTACCTGGGCTGGCTGGTCAACCTGCACGATCTGCACGCCAACCGCTCCGCGCATGGCGAGTCCGCCAGCCTGCTCGGTTACGTAGACCGCCCGGCGAGCGCCTTCCTGATCAGTCTGCTGCATCTGATGGGCCTGGATGAGGCCGACGTGCGCGCCCCGGCGCTGAAGTCCAACGGCGACCTGGAAGGGCTGACCGATCAGGTGCTGCTCTTCCGGCTGCTGAAGCCGGGCGAGCGCTCGGCGCTGCTGGTGCAGCAGTCGCCGCGCAACAAGGACTACCACGACAAAGGGGAGAGGTACGAGATCGCCTGCTTCTACCTCAACGTCAGCAGCGGCCCGCCCTACCACCTGGCGCGGGTCGAACTGCCGATGTGGGTCGCCAGCGATCCGGCGCTGGTAGATACCGCGCACGCCCTGGTTTATGACCAGTGCCAGTTGATGTGGCGCTATCCCTACGCCCTCACCCGCGCCGACGAGCTGGCCGTCGTGCGCAACCAGGAACGGGCGCAGCTCAACGAGCTGATCGAGATCGAGCTGCGCCGCCACGCCCAGGAAGTCGCCCATTCGGAGAAGCTGGACTCGAAGGTCGTGCGTCACGGGCGCACGCGCTACGGGCAGGGGCGTCAAAAATGACCCGAAGGTTAGGGGCAAAGGATCACCGCCGAGACGCAGAGAGCGCAGAGAAGAGAGAGTGCTGAGAGGACTCTGATCCTTCTCCGCATCCTCTGCACCTCTGCAGTTCAGGCATGATGCGCGCTACGAATGCAGCATCAGGCTGATCGGGCAGTGATCGGACCCCGGCACGTCGGCGTGAATCTCGGCGGCGGCGATACGGGGGCGCAGGTCGGGCGTGATGAAGAAGTAGTCAATGCGCCAGCCAATGTTGCGCGGGCGGGCGTTGCCCCAGTAGTTCCAGTAGGTGTAGTGACCTGGCTCGTCGGGGTGCAGGTCGCGGAAGATGTCCACGTAGCCGTGCGCGACCACTTCATCGAGCCAGGCGCGCTCCTCCGGCAGAAAGCCGGTCGTGTTCTCGTTCTCGTCGGGGCGGGCCAAGTCAATCGGGCGGTGCGCGGTGTTCACGTCGCCGCAGAAGATGACGGAGCGCCCCTCGGCGCGCAGCCGCTCGGTGTAGTCCAGAAAGGCGGCTTTGTAGGCCATCTTGAAGGGGACGCGGCTGTGATCGCGCGCGCCATTGGGGAAGTAGGCGCCGATCAGCACGAAGTCACCGTAATCGGCGACAATAGTGCGCCCTTCCTGGTCGTACTCAGGGATACCCAGCCCGATCTGTACCTTGCGCGGCGCGATCTTGCTGTAGAGCGCCACGCCGCTGTAGCCCTTCTTCACCGACGACCACGCCCAATAGCTGTGGTAGCCATCTGGGTCACGCAGCGCCTCGTCAATCTGGTCGGGGTGTGCCTTCGTCTCTTGCAGGCAGAGTACGTCCGGCTGAGTGGCGTGAATCCACGCCAGCAGCCCTTTGCTCTGCGCAGCGCGAATCCCGTTGACGTTCCACGAATACAGCCGGAGCATAAGCCCTCCCTCGCTCAGTGAGAGGC
>JAGPFT010000119.1 GCA_018056405.1 Anaerolineae bacterium | reverse complement strand
TGGCGCTTTACGACGGGCGACGCTCGTCTTCGTCTCGAACGGCTCTATCCCAAACTCAATACCCCTGAGCCGAAAGCTGTCTCTGAATCCTAACTGATCTGACCACTAGAGAGGGGGACTTTGATCGGCTGGTGCGGCGCTTCCCCCTCCCTGGCTTTGCCGGGGAGGGGGCCAGGGGGAGGGGCCTTCCGCCGAAATACAGACCTCACCCCCCGCTCGGCGCTGACGCGCCTCACTCCCCCCTCTCCGTTGCGGAGAGGGGGCAAGGCCGAGCGCAGCGAGGCCAGGGGGTGAGAGGTCCGTAGAGGCGTATGGCGATACGCCCCTACGAGCAGGCTGACACACGGCGGATTTTGATGCGATTACCCTGGTTCGACCTCGATTAATCTCCGCCCAGGCGCTATACTGGGCGCAGGCATCCAAACCGCGTTCAACAGAAACCGAGAAACCCCATGCGCCTGGGAATCATCGGCCTGCCCAACAGCGGCAAGACCACCCTTTTCAACGCCCTGACCGGCAGCAATTACCCGACCGAGCCGTTCTCCTCCGGCCAGTTGGAGGTGCACACAGCGGTCGTCAGCGTACCCGACACACGCCTGGATTACATCAGCCGCATCTACCAGCCGAAGAAGACGACGCACGCCACCGTCACCTACACCGACATCGGCGGGCTGGACAAGGGCATCGGCGAGGGCGGGCTGAGCGGCCCCATGCGCAACGAGCTGGCCCAGGTGGACGCCTTCGTGCATGTGGTGCGCGCCTTCGAGGATGACAGCGTGCTGCATACGCTGGACACCGTAGACCCGATCCGCGACCTGGGCGTGATCGAGGGCGAGTTCGTGCTGCTCGACCTGATCGCCGTCGAGAACCGGCTGGCGCGGCTGGAAGAGGAGCGCAAGAAGGGCAAGACCGACGCACGCCAGCAGAACGCCCTGGAGACGGCGCTGATGGAGCGGCTGCGCGCACAACTTGAGGCCGAGCAGCCCTTGCGCGGCCTGGACCTGACGCCCGACGAGCTAAAGCTCGTGCGCGGCTACGGCTTCCTGACGCTCAAGCCAGTGCTGGTCATCTTCAACACCGGCAATGGCGACGCCGACCCCGCACGCGGCCTCGTCCGCGAGCAGCAGCACACGCGCACCCTGACCCTTCAGGGCAAGCTCGAAGCGGAGATCGCCCAGCTTGACGATCCCGAAGACGTGGCGCTGTTCCTGGCCGAGTACCAGATCGAGCGCCCCAGCCGCGAGCGCGTGCTCCAGCTTTCCTACGATCTGCTGGGCATCCACTCCTTCTTCACTTACGGCGAGGACGAGGTGCGCGCCTGGCCGCTGCGCAAGGGTGGCACGGTGCTCGAAGCGGCGGGCACCATCCACACCGATCTGGCGCGCGGCTTCATCCGCGCCGAGGTCGTCGCCTATGAGGATTTTGTGGCTGCGGGCGGCAGCATGGCCGAGGTCAAGGCGCGGGGGAAGATGCGCCTGGAAGGGCGCGACTACGTGGTGCGCGACGGCGACATGATCCTCGTGCGCTTCGCCCTCTAGCGGGGCGAAGGGTTGGCGGCGGCGACGTTGGCGGGGTGGGACAATCTCCGGTCGCTACAGGTCTTCGGGTTCTTCCTCAGATGCGAAGTCGACGGGTTCGAACTCAAGCACTTCGATGGTACGCTTGCGCACGCCAATCTGGTGCTCAATTAGCAGATCGATCAGGCGATCCCCATCAATCAGGGTGATGGGAGCGGCTCCCCGTTCAAAAGCTGCGTCTTGAACGCCTCGGCTGAAGCGGCCACTGGTGATGATCGTTCCTCGCATCGCGTCGAAACGATGCAGCGATCCGCGAAGTTGATCGAGAACCGGACGATGTAGACTGCCCTGGCGTCGTTTTACCTGCACAACTTCGCGCACCAGGGTAATCCCAACCTCAATATCCGCTACCACATCAACACCACCGTCTCCGCTCTTGCTGGTGACTGTCACGTTTTCGTAACCCATCGATTCGAGCAGGCGCTGGATCAGCGTCTCGAAGCTGTAGGGGTCTATAGTGAAAAGGGTCTCTCTGACTTGTTTGCGAACTGCATCTGCTTGCGTTTTGACGAGTCTCCCAATGTCATGAGCGGGGTCAACCTGTTCGTCGAGCAGATCGGCTACTTGTTTGAGATAGGCAAGCCCAGCCTGCGTGATCTCGTACGTGATCCCAGATCGCGTCACCAGTTCACGCTCAGTCAGATTGCGCATTCGGGCATACCAATAAAAACTCACTGTTGCCTGTGCCCGGATACACGAACACCTATCAAGAAAGCTGGCAAAATGCGGGAGCAGTTCAGATCGCTTTCCCGGACCGTGTTCGGCAATGACGGCAAGTAAGTGCAGCAACCCCTCACTGAAATCGATCCGCTGCACGGTCTCGCTCTGTGGTCTGGAAACGAAATCCCACCCGTTTGGCGTGACAGCGAGAATGCCATCAACACCAGACTCGATCAACCCATAGGAAGAGCAGAGCAACCACTCTCCCGTGAGATGGCGAGGATTGACCGTTCTGTTGGAACCTTCCCATAGATGCAGAGCCAATGCTAGCTCCTGTCCCTGGAGTAAAGAAGGGATCCACTTATCGGGTCTTGACCAGTTCTGGGTCTCCTGGGGCGTACCACGGTGTTCCCAGATAATGTCCCGCATCGACATGAACGTTCCAACTACTTGGCCGTCCATCAATTGCAGGAAGCGGCGGACCGCACTGTACTCAGGATAGTGAGGCACGTGCACGTTCGGTAGTTCAGTCATGAGTTCGCTCCATCGGCGCCCAGCGATCGGGGCATCCTACCCTCCTACCCCAGCTTGTACCCGATCATGCGCAAGAAGCCCTTGCGCCAGGCGATGCCCTCCTCGTCCTCAACCCCCTTGCTGGCGGAGCCGTCAATCACGCCCAGGATGCCGCGCCCCTGCTCCGTCTCGGCGACGATGACCTGCGTGGGGTTGGCCGTCGCGCAGAAGATGCGCACCACTTCCGGCACGGCCTGCACCGTCTTGAGCACGTTGACCGGGTAGAAGCCCTCGCCCAGGAACAGAATGAAGCTGTGCCCGGCAGCGAGCGCCTCGGCGTTCTGGATGGCCAGCGCCTTCATCGCCTCGTCAGTGCCGGTGTGCCGGATCAGGCACGCGCCGGACGACTCGCAGAAGGCCAGCCCAAACTTGATGCCCGGCACGGCAGTGACCAGTGCCTCGTGCACGTCCTCCACCGTCTTGATGAAGTGGCTCTGGCCCAGGATGAAATTGATCGGTTCCGGTTTCTGGATGGTGACAAGGCTCAGCTTGAGGTCCATCGGGGCATCCTCCGTCTGTGTCAAGGCGCGTGAGAGTGCCTTCTAGCATAGCCCATTCTGCGGACGGGACAAAACGCAGGGGTAGGGGAAGAGGTTGCCAGCGAATCGCTGCACGGCACACTGACCTCACCCCCAGCCTTGCTACGCTCGGCTTGCCCCCTCTCCGCAGCGGAGAGGAGGCGGCGAGGCGCGCCAGCGCCGAGCGGGGGTGAGGTCAGGCCAGGACGCGGGGCAGCTAGGCGCTGGCGTTGTGAGGCGGGCTGGACTCTTCCTCGTCCTCGTCTTCCCAACTGACGATCCAGATGCACAACCCGGCGACGAGCACCGTCGCCACGATCAGCGCGATCCAGTTGCCGGCGGTCAGGCCCACGTCGCGCGCCTCATAGACGAGCAGCGCCACGCAGCCCACCGACAGCACGATCCACGCGGTGAGGCGCGGCCAGGCTTCGATCAGGCGGATGAGCGGGCCGAGGCCCGGTTGTTTCTTCAGGCGATCTACCATAGCTCTACCCTACGCTTTCTTGGCGGGCGGCGCTAGAGCGGCTTGAGCACGCGCTTGGCCCGCAACTTCTTGCCGAAAATCTGCGCCGAGGCGTCGGGCCGCGCTTCGCGGGCGGCTTCGCGCCAGGCAGGGACGCTGATCGTTTCGAGCGTCTGCGCCTCGTAGCCCTGGTCACGCAACGCCTTCGCCATCTCCGGCGGCACATCCGGCGGCAGGAAGACGAAGCCAACTTCGCTCTGTAGCTCGCGCGAGGAGCGCTCGACCGCGCCAATCAGCGCGGCAGTGATCGGCGCGACCGGCTGCCCGTCGAGGATTAGCAACTCGTCCACGCGGGTGACGAGATTCTCCACCAGGAAGCCGATCAGTGCAACGGGCTGCTCGTCCACGACGACCAGCAGGTACGATTTCTGCCCGAAGGCGATCAGCACGTCATCGTGACTTAGCCGCTTGCCGGTGCAGCGCAAGATCAGGCTGGCGATCTGGTCGGCGGTGTGCGGCGTGCCGCGCACGATGCTCAGCGCGGCGAGCGCTCCCCCATCGCGCCCTGCGCCACTCACGGCGACGGGCTGCGGCGCGGTCTGGAGAGCCTCGGCGCGGGCAGCGCCGGCGATTTGCAGCCAGGCTGTGCGCACCTGTCCCCAGGTTTCTTCCGGCGTGCCGTTGTTGTCAATCACCACATGGGCGCGGGCCAGCTTGTCCGCCTGCGGGTTCTGGGCGCGGATGCGCTTGAGCGCCTCTTCGCGGGACAGGCCGCGTTTGACCAGCCGGGCGATCTGCGTTTCCTGCGAGGCGTTGACCACCCAGATGCTATCCACCTGCCCGGCCAGCGGCCCCTCGACGAGCTTGATCGCCTCGACGACGACAAAGCGGTGCTGGCTGCGCGCGATCAGCGTGTCAATGGCCCGCTCGATGATCGGGTGCGTGATCGCCTCCAGGCGGCGCAGTGCTTCGGGATGGGCGAAGGCAATTGCGCCAAGCCTGCTGCGGTCAATGCGCTTGTCGGCGTCGAGAATCCACGTGCCGAAGGTGAGCACGACCGGCTTGTAGGCGGGCGCGCCGGGCGACATCGCCTGGTGCGCAAGGGCGTCGGCATCAATGGTATACGCGCCGAGATGCTCCAGCATCCGCCGCACCAGACTCTTGCCCATCGCGATGTTGCCAGTCAGGCCGATCACGTACTTGTCTTGCCAGCGCCCCACAGCCATCCCTCCATGCGGAGGCCATCGTGTCCTGCTGATGGCAGTCTACCGCACGCGCTCATTGTAGCCTGCGTCCTGTTTTCCAACAAACACGGGGAACGGCGGCACAATCAGACTTCCGAAGTCTGCGCAGACTTCGGAGGTCTTGCTTTTGCGCTACTCGACCAACGTCTCCCACTCGCTCAGCGCCCGCTCCAACGCGGACTCGGCGGCGGCATAACGCTCGCCCAGATCGCGCACTCGCTCGACCGCGCCGAGCGCGCTGGCCTCGCTCAGCGCATCGTGCAGCGCCCCAAGCTCGCCTTCCAGTGCGGCGATCTGCCCCTCCAGTTCGGCCAGGCGACGCTGCCGCTGGCGGTTGGACGATCCCGCACCCCCATTCTGGCGACGCGCCGCCAGGTCGCGGCGGCGTGCGGCGGGCGCGGGGGACTCCGCCTCGCGGGCCGCCTGGCGCGCCGCTTCGCGCGCGGCCAGGTACTCGCGGTAGGTGCCCTCGAAGAGAGTCAGGCCGTCCGCCTGCAAGTCCCAGACCTGCGTCGCCAGCGCGTCAATCAGGTAGCGGTCGTGGCTGACGAGCAGGATCGTCCCGTTGAAGGCGGCCAGCACGTCCTGCAGAATCTCCTGGCTTTCGATGTCCAGGTGATTGGTCGGCTCGTCGAGCAGCAGGAAGTTCGCCCCGTCGAGCGACAGCTTGGCCAGGGCCAGCCGCCCGCGCTCGCCGCCGCTCAGCGTGCTGACCGGGCGGAACACGTCATCGCCGGTGAAGAGGTAGCCGGCCAGGTAGTTGCGTGCTTCGCTCAGCGGCAGGTTGCGCACCGTCAGTAGCTCGTCGAGCACGCTCTTGGCCGGGTCCAGCCCCTCGTGGGCCTGAGCGAAGTAGCCCGGCTGCACCGCCGCGCCGAACCGCGCGCTGCCGCTCAACGCCGGAATCTCGTGCAGCAGCGTCTTGAGCAGGGTCGTCTTGCCGGCGCCGTTCGGCCCGATCAGCGCGGCGACCTCGCCCCGGTAGAGCGTGATGTCCGGCACAGTGACCAGGGGCCGCTCGCGCTCGTAGCCCACGACGAGGCCGTAAGTCATCAGCACCTTGTCGCCGCTGCGCAGGTCAGCTTTCAGATTGACGTGGATATGATGCTGGCGGCGCGGGCGGGCGATCAGCCGCTCGCGCTTGAGCCGCTCCAGGCGGCGCAGACGGCCTTTGGCCTGGGCAGTGTTCTGCCCGGCGATGTTGCGCCGGATGTAGTCTTCCTCTTTGGCGATGAACTCCTGCTGCGCCTCGTACTCTTTGCGCTGCCGCTCGTGCCGCTCTTCGCGCTGCCGCACGTAGTGGCTGTAGTTGCCGCGATAGACCTCAATGCCGCCCCAGGCCATCTCCCAGATGGTCGTGATCACGCTGTCTATGAAGTAGCGGTCGTGGCTGACGGCGAGCAGCGCGCCCGGCCATGCCTTGAGGAAGCTCTCCAGCCACTCGACGGCGTTGATGTCCAGGTGATTAGTCGGCTCGTCGAGCACCAGCAGGTCCGGCGATTCCAGCAGCAGGCGGGCCAGCAGGGCGCGCGTCTGCTGCCCGCCGGAAAGGTGCGCCAGCGGCATGGTCGCGTCCTCCGGCGCAAAGCCCAGCCCCTGCAACACCTGGCGCGTCCGCGTCTCGTAGGTGTAGCCGCCGTCTAGCTCGAACTGGTGCTCCTCGCGCCCGTAGCGTTCAATCAGCGCCTCGAGATCGGGATGGCCGGGATCGCTCATCCGCTCGGCGAGGGCGCGCAGCCGCTCTTCGCGCGCGCGCAGGTCGCTGAAAGCGGTCATCATCTCGTCCCACAGCGACCTGTCGCCGACAAGCTGCGGGCGCTGCGGCAGGTAGCCGATGGTCAGTCCCTTCATGGGGCTGACCGTCCCCGCCGACGGTTCCTGACGCCGGATGAGCACTTCGAGCAGCGTCGTCTTGCCGATGCCGTTCGCGCCGACGAGGGCGATCTTCGCGCCGTGCGGAATCTCGACGGACACGCCGGAAAAGATGTCGTCGGCCCCGAAGGACTTGGCCAGGTTGCTTGCGCTGAGAACCGTCATGATCGTGAGTTGGTGATGGACTGCTGGTGCCAACGCCGCATTATACCATGAACTGATCCAGAGTCTCGGCGGGAATGGCGTTCTTGTCCAGGGCAAGATGTGCGCGCGATGTCCCCACTGTCTTTGCCTGTATAGACCGGAGAGATAGCTGACACACGTTCGGAGACATCGCTGACACTTGTGGAGATAATGAAGGCATCGCGACGAGCTGAGTAGAAGGGGGTGTGTGCAAAGGTGGTCAGCCACTCGTTTGACGTGGAAGCATGGACCTCACCCCTACGAAAGCTGAAGCTGATCGCTGACGGCTGATCGCGGAGCCGCTATAATCTGGGCGTTGCCGTCCACACAGGAGGTGCGCCCATGTACATCGTCCACGTCTTCTGCCACGTCAGGCCGGAATTCATCGAGCCGTTCAAGGCCGTCTGCCTGGACAACGCCCGCCACAGCGTCGAGGAGCCGGGTATCGCCCGCTTCGACGTGATCCAGCAGACCGACGACCCGACGCGCTTCGTGCTGGTCGAGGTCTACCGCACGCCCGACGATCCCCCGCGTCACCGCGAGACGGCGCACTACGCGCGCTGGGCGGAGTCGGTCGCTGGCTGGTTGGCCGAGCCGCGCAGTAAGATCGTCTACGCCAACGTCTTCCCCGACGATGAGGAGTGGGGGTAACTCATGCGCTTCGAGTTCGCCACTGCTGCGCGGATCATCTTCGGCGAGGGAACGCTGGCCGAGGCCGGGACGCTGGCCACCGGCCTGGGACGGTGTACTCTGGTCGTCACCGGGCGCTCGGCGGAGCGGGCCGCGCCGCTACTGGCCC
>JAGPFT010000118.1 GCA_018056405.1 Anaerolineae bacterium | reverse complement strand
CCCCATCCCCCGGCCCCTTCCCCCGCGCTGCGCGGAGGGAAGGGGAGCAGGCCCGCAGCTTTTCTCCCTTCCCCTCACGAGGGGGAAAGGTCGGGGATGGGGGGGAACAGGCAGGTATTAAGGCTTCTCAAACGGCCTCTCAGGAAAGCCTTGCGAAATCCGGTGGTTTACCTCACCCCTGCTCGGCGCTGGCGCGCCTCGCCGCCCCCTCTCCACACGCGGCGAGGGGGCTGTGCTAGGCACCCAGGGCGCGGGACGGCGCAGCAGATCGCCTCGCCGCCGGCGGGGGCCGTCCTCCTCTGCGCGTGTGGAGAGGAGGACAGGCTGAGCGCAGCGAAGCCAGGAGGTGAGGTAAGGCTCTGCACACCGAAAGTTGATGCGATTACACCCTGACCCGTTGTCCCCTATGTTCGCGCCAGGCTGCGCTCTGCGCTATAACCATCAGCAACAGCACCGACTGACACTGCCCGATGTATCAGACATCAGACAGGGGAGTGACTGGATGTGCACACCCTCCTCCATCTTCTGATCGGCCCCCCGCTTCCCACACAGCGGCTAGCGGGCGAGCGTCTGAACAAGATACGCGCGCTGGCCGCGTTCTCGCCCGACGCTCTGTCATCCATCGCCTATGCTAACCAGGAGATTTTTCTAGGGCTATCCGTTGCTGGGGCGGCGGGGCTGGCCTACTCGCTGCCCATTGGCCTGGCGATTGTCGGCATCCTGGCGGCGGTAGCTATATCGTATGCCCAGACGCTACCGGCCTATCCGACCGGCGGCGGCTCCTACGCGGTGGCTCGCGCCAACCTGGGGCAGGGGGTGGGGCTGCTGGCCGCGGCGTGTCTGCTCATTGACTACGTGCTGACCGCTGCCGTCAGCCTGACGGCGGGCGTGGCCGCCATTGCCTCAGCTTTCCCCGCGCTGTGGTCCTATCGCGTTGCCTTGTCGCTCGCCTTCCTCGTCCTGATCACGCTGGCGAATCTGCGCGGTCTGCGCGAGGCGGGCACGCTGATGGCTATCCCGGTCTACTTCTTTCTCGGCTCCTATCTGATGATGCTGGCCGTGGGCGCGGTCAAAGCCCTGCTTAGCTCTCCTGGATCGTTCGAGGCAACGGCCCCCGCCGCCACCGAGCCGCTGACGACCTGGCTGGTGCTCCACGCACTGGCGGCGGGCTGCACGGCGCTGACCGGCATTGAGGCGATCAGCAATGGGGTGCCTGCCTTCAGGCCGCCCGAAGCGAAGAATGCGGCGCAGACTCTGGTGATCATGGCGCTGCTGATGGGCACCCTGTTCCTGGGGAGCATTGGACTGACGCAGTACTTTGCGGTCGTCGCGGAGCCGGACGAGACGATTCTCTCGGCGCTGGTCCGCCGCGTGTTGGGAACCAACGTCCTGTATGTGGTCGTCCAGACGGCCACGCTGCTGATCCTGGTGGTGGCAGCCAATACCAGCTTCGCCGGTTTCCCGCGGCTGGCCTCGATTCTGGCTCAGGACGGCTATGCGCCCCGCCAGTTATCCTTCCTGGGCGACCGGCTAGTGTTCTCCAACGGGATGCTGTTGCTCGCCGGCCTGACGGGGCTGCTGATCGTGGCCTTCAATGGCGACTCGCACGCGCTCATCCCGCTCTTTGCCGTCGGCGTATTTCTCGCCTTCACCCTGTCGCAGGCGGGGATGGTGGTGCACTGGCTGCGAGTGCGCGGGCCAGCGTGGGGGCTGAAGGCAGCCATCAACGGCATCGGCGCGCTGGCCACGACCCTGACGCTGGGCGTGGTGTTGATCAGCAAGTTTGTCGAGGGTGCCTGGCTGGTGGTGCTGCTGATCCCGCTGTTGCTGCTGGCCTTCCACACCGTCAAGGAGCACTATCGTGAGGTGGCCCGCGAACTGACCCTGCGCGACGCCGCACCAGAGGCCGTGGCGACGCCGTTACGCGCGCCGCGCGTGGTGCTGCCCATCTCCGGCGTGCATCGCGGGGTCATTGAGGCGCTGCGCTATGCCCGCTCGATCTCAAACCGGGTGACAGCGGTCTATGTCGAGGTCAACCCCGGCGACGCCGAGCGCATCCGCCAGCAGTGGGAGAGGTGGGGGCAAGGCGTCCCGCTGGTCGTCGTGCCCTCTCCCTACCGCTCGATTGTGGGGCCGCTGCTGGAGTATCTGGACCGGCTGGACGCCGAAAGTGGCGATGGTCAGCTTGCTTCGATCTTGCTGCCGGAGTTCGTCCCGGCTAAATGGTGGCAAAATCTGCTGCACAACCAGACGGCATGGCTGCTCAAGCTGGCGCTGCTCTATCGCCGGCGCAGGTTCGGCAAGGTGCGGGCGATCATAGACATCCCCTGGCATCTACGCCAATGAGCGGCTGGGCCTACGCCCGCAGACCTCCCGCCAGATAATGATCGGTGGCGTCCTCGACCCACACCGCCCCATATCCCGCCTCGACCAGCAGGAGGCACATCTCCCCGCCGGGCGGCAGGAAGTCCTCAGCGATAGGCCCTCCGGCCTGGCTGTGAATGGCGTTCACCCGCTCGCGCGAATTGTTGTGCAGAATGAGCACCTGTCCCCCAGGGCGCAGGACGCGCCCTATCTCGGCCAGGGCGCGGGGCTTGTCGGCGAAGTGCGGGAAGCTATTGTGGCAGACCACCAGATCAAACGAGCGCGCTGCCGCTGAGGGGAAGGGCAGCGCGTGCACATCGCCCTGCACTAATAGCGCGCCAGGGCAGCGCTGGTGAGCCTGGCGCAGCATGGCGTGAGCCAGGTCGAGCGAGACCAGCCGGGCGGCAGGCGTGTGCTCCAACAGGCACGGGATGAGCGCGCCGGTGCCCGTGCCAATCTCCAGGATGGCCCGCGCTGCGCCGAACTCGGCGGCGAAGGCGGCCACAAGCTGGCGCAGCGTCTCGTCGAGGTGGGCAGGCATTTCGCTGTCCCAGTCGGGAGCGCGGCGCTCGAAGTAATCGCGGATGGGGTCGGTCATGGGCACTCCTAAAGCGTGTTATGCACTTCTGCCAGGTAGACGCCCCTATCCTCCGGCCCCTTCCCCCAGCCGAGCCAGGGGAAGGGGAGAGTCGCTCGCCGGATCGTCCCCCCTTCTAGCTTTGCTGGAGGAGGGACTGAGGGGCGAGGCGTTCAGAGAACTTCCTGGACTTCTCCCCCGTAACCGATGCTGTTGGCGAATCCCTTTACGCCGGTCTCGTAGGGGCGCTGCTCTGCTGCGCCCCCGTAGGGGCGTAGTGCAATGCGCCCCCACGAGATCATTTCGCCAACAGTATCGTAATCGGGTCGCCCCTGTGCCCTGAAAGAGTGTAGCAGGCTGGCGCACTCACTGATCACCGAGAACCGATCACTGGCAACTCTCTACTCGCGGATGGTCAGTCCCGTCGGCGTCCCGACGATGAACTGGTGCTTGTTGTACGGCATGGGGATGCCGCCACCCCAGCCGCCGGGCGTGTACGTCCAGTTGTCGAACACGGCGGCATTGAAGACGACCACGCGCGCCGTGTAGTAGAGCGGCAGCACGGGCAGGTCTTCGGCCAGGATGGTCTGCATCGCGTAGATGGCCTCGTGGCGCGCCTGCGCGTCGGCCAGGCCAAGCTGCGCCTCCGCCAGGGCGTCGAAGTCCGGGTTGGAGTAGCCCAGCGCACGCGCGAATCCGCGTAGCGCGCTGCTGCTGGCGAAACTGCGCCGCAGTTGATCCGGGTCGCCGCCCAGCCCCCCAAAGCCGATCAGGGCCATCTCGTAATTGCCCTCGGTTGTGGCCGCGTCCATCGTCGCCTGATCCATGACGATGTGCTCAAGGGGGATGCCGACCTCGCTCAGGCCGCTCTCGATGATCTCCACCGCGCGCGGCGAAGCCATGATCCAGTCGGTTGAGTAGGCCAGCTTGAGCGGCGTGCCGTCATAGCCGGCCTCAGCCAGCAGCGCTCGCGCCCGCTCTGGATCGTGGGTGTAATCGGGCACGTCGGGGTTGTAGAACGGGTTCGCCGGCGGCAAGAAACCGGGGCTGCCCGCCTCGCCGAAGCCGAACAGCACGCGCTCGACCAGCGCCGCCCGGTCCACCGCGTGGGCGATGGCCTGGCGGACGCGCGCATCGCGCAGGGGCGTGTCCTGTTCCAGGTTGAAGTAGAGGAACATGCCCCACTCGCCCGGCGCAACGCGCACTTCGTAGGGCGCATCGGCGAAGGGGGCCAGCATCTCGTCGGTCACGCCGCCGAACTGGTCGAAGGCGGCAATGTCACCATTGAGCAGGGCCAGGTAGTTGTCGCTGGTGGGCACGAACTCGATGCGCTGCACATACGGATCGCCCAGGAAGAAGTCCGGGTTGGCCTCGAACAGGTACGCGCCCTCGGCCTGGCTGTACTCGACCAGACGGTACGCGCCGGTGCCGGTGAACGCCCCTTCGCCGGTGTAGGTCTTGGGATCGGTCACGTTCTCCCAGATGTGGCGCGGGAAGATGAGCAGCGCTTCGGCGGTGGTCTGCAAGAACGGCGCGAAGGGCTGCTTGAGGGTGATCGCCACCTGGTGCTCGCTCACTGGGGCAGCGGAGGCGATCTGATCCGCCTGGGACATGAACCAGGCCGTGCCGGGATGGTCCAGGTAGTACTGGATGGAGAAAGCCACATCGTCAGCGGTGAAGGGCGTCCCGTCCTGCCACTGCACGCCCTCGCGCAGGGTGAACGTCCAGGTTAGCCCGTCAGCAGACAGGCTCCAGTCTGTCGCCAGCCAGGGGATGGTCTCGCCGCTGGCGTCGCGCCAGACGAGCGTATCGAAGATGAGCGAGGCGCGCAGGTAGCCCGGCCCCCGGTTGAAGCCGAAGGGAGACGGGTGGCCCCAGTAGCCGCCGCTGGGCAGGCGCAGTACGGCGACCTTCTCGGCCGGCGGGGCGGCAGTGGCCTGAGGGGTTGCGCCCGGCGGGAGCAGCCCGGCCAGCAGCAGGGCGCTCAGCAGGACGCTCCATACGGCGGCGCGGAAGGTCTGCGATTGGGTCATCAATGCACTCCTCATAAGCTATGTTGAAACCAGACTGATATGGATACTTCGCGCAGCAAGGGGCGGGCGCTCAAGGCCGGTTCCCGTTGCCGCTCGCCGCATACCAATCGAACGACGGCGCGGCCCGCAGCAACGCGCGGGTGTAGTCGTGCTGTGGCTGGGCGATCACCCGGCTAGACGGCCCGCCCTCGATGATCTGGCCGTCGCGCATGACCAGGATGCGGTCGGCCACCTTGCGCACCAGTGCCAGATCGTGCGAGATGAGCAGCAGGCCCATGCCGCGCTCGTTCTGGATGGTCTTCAGCAGGGTGATCAGCTTGGCCTGCTCGCTGGCGTCGAGCATGGAGACCGGCTCATCGGCGACGATCAGCTTCGGCCCCAGCACCAGCGCGCGGGCGATGACCACCCGCTGCAACTGGCCGCCGCTCAATTCGTGCGGGCGGCGCGCCAGGAAAGCGTCCAGGGTGGGCAGCCCCACCGCCGCCAGCGCCTCGCGCACCTGCTCGCGGCGTTCGGCGGGGGTGCCCGTCCCTTGTACGTCGAGCGGCTCGCGCACGATCTGGCACACGGTCAGATAGGGACTCACGCTGTCGAACGGGTCTTGCGGGATCAGTTGGAGGCGGCGGCGCAGGTGTTTGGAAGCGGAGCCGTTGGTCAGGGTGAGGGGATTTCCCTCGAAGGCAATCGAGCCGGATTCCGGGCTGAGCAGCCCCACCAGCAGCCGGCCCAACGTGCTCTTGCCGCTGCCGGTCTCGCCCACCAGCCCGACGACTTCCCCCTCGTACACCTCCAGCGACACGTCGCGCACGGCCTCGATGTTCTGCGCCGGGCCGAGGTGCCCGTTGGTGGTGAAGGTCTTGCGCAGGCCGTCAGCGCGCAGCAAGGCGTGCAGCCCGCCCAGGTGACAGGCCAGCCATCGCCCGCCGTGCCTTTGCAGCGGCGGCTCGACGCGCCGGCATTCGTCCACCGCCTGAGTGCAGCGCGGGTGGAAGCGGCAGCCCGTCGGCGGGTGCGCGGGGTCCGGCATCTGCCCGCGAATCCCGCTCAGGTCGCGCGCTGTGCTCATGTTCGGGTAGGCGTTGAGCAGCCCCCAGGTGTAGGGATGGCGCGGCGCGCTGAACACGTCGCGGGTCGCTCCCACTTCGATCAGCTTGCCTGCGTAGAGCACGGCAACCTGTTCGGCCAGTTGGGCGACGGCAGCGAGATCGTGCGAGATCAGCAGCAGGGCCGTGCCGCGCTGGGCGCGGATGTCGCGCAGCAGGGCGATCACCTGGGCGCGCGCGAGCATGTCCTGCCCGCTGGTCGGCTCGTCCACGATCAGAAGCTCCGGCTCGCAGCTCAGGGCCATGGCCAGCATCAGCCGCTGCTTCTCGCCGCCGCTGAGTTGGTGCGGGTAGGCGCGCAGGTGACGCTCGGCCAGGCCCACCTGCTCGACGAGTGCAGCGGCGCGCGCCGCCGCCTCCGCGCTGGACAGGCCCAGGTGCTCGCGCAGCGGCTCGGCAATCTGCTCGCCCATGCGGTACACCGGGTCGAAGGCGGTGCCCGCGTTCTGCACGGCCAGGGCGATGCGTTTCCAGCGCAGGGGCCGCCAGCGCCCTTCGTCCAGCCCGACCAACTCCTGGCCGCCCAACTGCACGCTGCCGCTCACGCTGCCCGTCGGGTGCAGGCCGAGCAGCGCCCGCGCCAGGGTCGTCTTGCCGGAGCCGGTCTCGCCGACGATGGCCAGCGAGCCGCCCGTTTCCAGCGCGAACGTGACGCCATCTACAGCGTGGGCCGGGGGCTGGCCGGGCGTGGCGGGCGCGAAGGTGACGCGCAGGTTTTGGACGTTGAGCAGAGGGGCGCTCATCGCTGCTTCAACCTCGTGTCGAGACGGCTTTCCAGGCCGATGCCGATCAGCGCCAGGGCCAGCACGAGCAGCGTCACGCAGATGCCGGGTGGCAGCAGCCACCACAGCCAGCGGTCGGTGAGCAGCAGGCCGGGCAGGTTCAGGGCGTAGCGCATCATCAGCCCCCAGCTTTTGGCGGTGGGGTCGCCCAGGCCCAGGAAGGCCAGCCCCGCTTCCAGCGCCACCGCATGGCCCGCCGCCGTCACCAGGCCGAAGAGGATCAGCGGGGCAATCTGCGGCAGGATGTGGCGAGCGAAGAGATACAACGGGCCGCCGCCGAAGCCGCGCGCCATGCGCACGTAGCCGCGCTGCCGGACGCTCTGCACCTGGGCGCGGATGATGCGCGCGGTCGGTGGCCAGGAGAGCAGAGCGATGGTCAGGATCATTGTGTCCAGTCCCGCGCCCAGCAGCGCATTGACCAGGATCAGCAGGGGCAGGCGCGGCAGGGCCAGGATCATATCCACCAGGCGCATCAGAACGAGATCGAGCCAGCCGCCGGCGTAGCCCGCCGCCCCGCCGACGAGCACGGCCAGAATGACAGTCCCCATCGCCGCGCCCGCCGCGACGGTCAGCGAGATGCGCGCGCCGTAAATGAGTTCGCTGAGAATGTCCTGGCCCACATCGTTGGTGCCCAGGCGATGCGCGGCGCTAGGCCGCTCCAGGGAGTTGCCGCTGAAGGCCTCCGGGTCGTAGGGGGCCAGCAGCGGGGCGAAGGCGGCCAGCGCGGCCAGGATCAGCAGGATCAGCAAGCCGACGATGCTCTCGCCGCCCAACAGGGCGCGCAGCCGGCGGGGTGGATAGGTTGCCGCAGCAGGGGCGACTGGCAGACGCAGGGCTTCGCGGATCATGGCGTTTCCCTCAGGCGCGGATCGAGGCGGTACGAGAGCCAGTCGGCCAGCAGGTTTGCGCTGAGCACCAGGACGGAGACGACTACGAACACGCCCTGAATCACCGGGTAGTCGCGGGCCACAACCGACTCGAAGACCAGGCGGCCCATGCCCGGATAGTTGAACAGCGTCTCAATGAACAGCGCCCCGGTCAGCGCGAAACCGGCGTGC
>JAGPFT010000117.1:6222-7925 GCA_018056405.1 Anaerolineae bacterium | reverse complement strand
ACCGCGTTGAGCAGCAGCGCGCGCTTCATGCGCTCCTGGCCTACGATGGCGGTAAACGGGTAGACGGGTTGTCGGACAGACACTTTGAGAGCCTCATTGGTGTCTTGCTCATCGAGTTTCCAGAGCGCAATTATAGCGCACTCCTCACGCGAATGGCATGGTCACTTACGGGCGAGAGGAGGGCGCTGGGCTGCTGCGCGCGGCTTTACCTCACCCCCGCTCGGCCCCCTGACGCGGGCCTCACTGCTCCCTCTCCAGCATGGAGAGGGAGCAAGCCGAGCGCAGCGAGGCTGGGGGTGAGGTCATGCCCTCACACTTCCAACGGGTTTCTGATAGCCTTGCCCCTTCATTCAGTGTAGACTCGACTGTAGGGGGAGCGGATCACCAGCCGACTCCTGCCCGCCGGCCCGGTATCCGGCTAGCGGGACCATTCGAGGAACGAGGAACACACTGCTATGATGCGTTTTGACCGATTCACCGAGCGCGCGCAGGACGCGGCCATCCGCGCCTACGACATCCTGCAGCGCTATGGCCACAACCAGGTAGACACCGAGCATATGTTGCTGGCCCTGCTGGAACAACCCGACGGTGTGATCCCGCAGATGCTGGCGAAGATGAACGTGGATCAGAACAGCATCCGCGATGAGCTAGACCGCCTGCTGCGCGCCAGCCCCAAGGCGGCCATCTATGGCGGCGGCACCGGCCAGGTGTTCATCACGCCGCGCGTCAAGCGGGTGGTGGACATCGCCAACGAAGAAGCCAACCGCCTCAAGGACGAGTACATCAGCACCGAGCATCTCTTCCTGGCCATCCTCAGCGAGCGACGCACGGCAGTGGCGCGCATCCTGGCCGATGCGGGCGTCAGCAAAGAGCGCGTCTACGACGTGATCAAGGACATTCGCGGCGGGCAGCGCGTGACCGACCCGCAAGCGGAGACGCGCTACCGCACGCTGGAAAAGTACAGCCGCGACCTGACGCGCCTGGCCGTCGAGGGCAAGCTCGACCCGGTGATCGGGCGCGACGACGAAATCCTGCGCGTCATCCAGATTCTCAGCCGCCGCACCAAGAACAACCCCGTGCTGATCGGCGAGGCGGGCGTCGGCAAAACGGCCATCGTCGAGGGGCTGGCCCAGAAGATCGCCAGCGGCGACGTGCCGGAGATTCTGATGGGCCGCCGCGTGATCAGCCTCGACCTGGGCGCAATGATCGCTGGCAGCCGTTTCCGCGGCGAGTTCGAGGAGCGGCTGAAGGCCGCCATCGAGGAGATTCAGCGCTCCGAGGGCGAGATCATCCTCTTCATTGACGAACTGCATCAGGTCGTCGGCGCGGGGGCCGCAACCGGTGCGCTGGACGCCAGCAACATGATGAAGCCAGCCCTGGCGCGCGGCGAACTGAACTGCATCGGCGCGACGACGCTCGACGAGTACCGCCAGTATATCGAGCGCGACTCGGCGCTGGATCGCCGCTTCGCGCCGGTGTTCGTCGAAGAGCCGTCCGTCGAGGAGACCATTGAGATGCTGCGTGGCCTGCGCGACCGCTACGAGGCGCACCACAAAGTCACCTACTCCGACGAGGCGCTGGTCGCAGCGGCGCGGCTCAGTCACCGCTACGTCACCGAGCGCAAGCTGCCGGACAAGGCGATTGATCTGATGGACGAGGCCGCTTCCAAGCTGCGCGTCGCGCTGTACTCGATGCCCGACAAC
>JAGPFT010000117.1:0-6122 GCA_018056405.1 Anaerolineae bacterium | reverse complement strand
GGCCAACTGACCGAGGCCGTCCGCCGCCGCCCCTACCGCGTCATCCTCTTCGACGAGATCGAAAAGGCGCACCCGGAAGTGTGGAACGCGCTGATGCAGATTCTCGAAGACGGGCGCATGACCGACGGGCAGGGCCGCACGGTGGACTTCCGCAACGCGGTGATCATCATGACCAGCAACCTGGGCACCGAGTACGCGCGGGCGGGCGGCGCGCTCGGCTTCGTGCCCAGCGGTGACCCGACGCTGATGGCCGATCACAAGAAGATCGAAGAGGAGATGCGCAAGGCGTTCCGGCCTGAGTTCCTCAACCGCATTGACGAGATCATCATCTTCGAGCCGCTCTCGCGCGCTGACGTGGAGCGCATCGTTGATCTGCAGATGCACGACATCGCCACGCGGCTGGAGGAGCAGGGACTCTACGTGGCCCTGACCGAGGACGCCCGCCGCAAGCTGGCCGAGATCGGCTTTGACCCGCAGTTTGGGGCGCGCCCGCTGCGCCGCGCGCTGCAACGCCACATCGAAAGCCCGCTGAGCATCCGCCTGCTCAAGGGCGAATTCGTGCAGGGCGATCTGGTCGAGGTCTTCGTCAACGAGGACGGCGCGATTGACTTCCAGCGGCTAGAGGGCGGCCACGTCCCGCCCGCCCGCGCGAAGATCGAGCACACTCAGCGCGCGGACGCCGGCTGAGTGGGCGCTGCGCGCCGCCCCCAGCACCGGTGAGGAAGGGGGTCCTATGGTATGCGCCGAGGCCATTGTGTCGCGGCTGCGCGAGCAGGGCGAGCGCCTGACCATCCAGCGCCGGGCGGTGATTGAGGCGCTGTGCGCTAGCAGTGATCACCTGACCGTGCAGGACATCCAGACCCGCTTGGCGGCGCAGGGCACCGTCCTGACCGAGACCACCGTCTATCGCATCGTGCAGTGGCTCAAGGATCGCGGCGCGGTCGCCCAAACTGACCTGGGGCAATCCGGCGTCGTCTACCAGGTCATTGACCGCAAGCCGCACCATCACCTGGTCTGCCTGCGTTGCGGGCATGTCATGGATGTCGAGGATGAGGTGATGGATGCGCTGCGCGAGCGGCTGCGCCGCGAGTACGCCTTCGAGCCGCGCATTGACCACATGGCTATCTTCGGCCTGTGCCAAGAGTGCCGCGCCGAGCGCAAGTGAGAGGCCGTTTGAGAAGCCTTATATCTGCCTCTTCCCCTCATCCCCAGCCCTTCCCCCACGAGGGGGGAAGGGAGAAAAGCGCGCACTCCAGACCCCTCCCCCTTGTGGATTCAGGAGCGGACAGCAGCGTGAGAAGCATGGAGAGGGCGACCGATCAACCTCACCCCCTGGCCTCGCTACGCTCGGCTCTTCCCCCTCTCCGTTGACGGAGAGGGGGCGGCGAGGCGCACCAGCGCCGAGCGGGGGTGAGGTAAAGCGAAGGCCTGCCCCAGACTATAAGCCGATCTCAACACCTGTCCGCGCCAGCAGGGAGGGACTTGAGCTTGCTCCCCCTTTCTCCGCTCGGTACTGTTGGCGAAATGATCTCGTAGGGGCGTATTGCAATACGCCCCTACGGGGGCGCAGCAGAGCAGCGCCCCTACGAGACCGGCGTAAGGGGATTCGCCAACAGCATCGCTCGCAGAGAAAGGGGGCTGGGGGAATAGGGGTCAATCAGGCCAAACCGTGCACCTATTCTCGCCCTGATATACTAGGCCATGCTCCAGAGCAGCAGGCCACCGTTGACGAACAGCAGCAGCACAGCAAACCCAATGGCCGTGCGCCGCAGCGACAGCGGCCAACGGAGTTGCACCTCGCTGAACTCAGCGGTCAGGCGCGTCTGGGCCTGCGAGATAAGCCCCTGCTCGCGCTGATGCAGGTAATCGAGCAGTGCATAGATGAAGGCGACTGCGCCGAGCATCTCAAACGTCTCCTCAACGGAGGAGATGACCAGGTAGCGAAAGGATTTGCCACCGTCGAGATAGTACTGGCGGGTGCTGAGAGCTTCGATACCTACCGCCCCTCCCACATACACCGCCGCAGCGATAGCAAAGAGAACGCGCGCACGGCCCGGCAACCCCCACCAGAAGCGCCCATACAGGATGCCGACCACGATGACCAGCGACAGGCCGAGGATCAACCATACGAACTGAAACAAGCCTGACGCCCTGTAGATGCTTTGCAGCAGGTCTGATGCCGACTCGCGGATAGCCGTCCCTTTGTCCATAGAAACGTATAAGAAAGCCAGAGCCAACCCCGTCCAATACAGGCTGTGCGGTTCGTTGCGCGCGCGCGTGGTCAGCGCGATCCAGGCCAGCAGGCTTGCGGCAAGGAAGAAAAGTATAGTGCTGTACCAGGTCGGCACGCTCTCCTGG
Source organism: Anaerolineae bacterium (assembly GCA_018056405.1). Lineage (GTDB taxonomy): Bacteria > Chloroflexota > Anaerolineae > Aggregatilineales > Aggregatilineaceae > UBA2029. The sequence goes on along the minus strand of JAGPFT010000117.1, from coordinate 3,764 downwards.
GCATTGATGCTGAAAAGATCGAGCAGGCGCGCCACAGTCGTATCAGCATCCCTATCGAGGACGTGGAAGAGCAAGTGCTCGCAATAGATGCCCTGCAGCGCCAGCAGCACCGCGATCAGGCCAAGAGAGAGCGCGATCTTGCGCGAGTTCAGGTTCAGGCTCGGTCCCATCAGGCTTCTCGACAATGCTTGTCGCCGGGCAACCACATCCGCAAGGGATAGGCCAGCCCGACAATGCGGTTGTTGCAGCAGAGTATACCCGCCTTGAGCGCATCGAAGCACTGGAAGTGGGATCGCGCTCGTTGGTAGAAGCGGGACACTGCGGGGCGATGAGAGGAGCGGCGTCTGACGGTCTGGCTGGCAGTTGGGGTGCGCGAGGTGCGCGCCAGCGGTTGACAGTCAAGGGTCGCAGGTTACAATAGCCGCTGCTGACGCAGTCCCCCGGCATCCCCGCCTCATTAGATAGCAGAGCGCGCCCGTCGAGCGGGAGTGACGACGGGGCGTCTTGTGTGCGCCGGGCATGAAAGGGCGTCCGGCGATACTCAATGGAAGGCTATGTCCGTGAGTGAACGCACGTCCGCTCCGGGTTCGGAGATCGCTCCCGGCGAGCAGATCACGCTGATCAAGCCGCTGCGCGGGTGGGTATCGCTGGGGCTGGATGAAGTCTGGCACTACCGCGAGCTGCTCTTCTACTTCATCTGGCGCGACATTAAAGTGCGCTACAAGCAGACGCTGCTCGGAGCGGCCTGGGCCATCTTGCAGCCGGTCTTCACCATGGTCGTCTTCAGCATTTTCTTTGGACGGCTGGCCAAAATCCCCTCGGACGGCATCCCCTATCCCATCTTCAGCTACGCCGGGCTGCTGCCCTGGACGTTCTTCGCCACCGGCCTGACCAACGGGGCCAACAGTGTCGTGCGCGACGCCAACCTGGTCAAGCGCGTCTACTTCCCCCGCCTGATCACGCCCATCTCGGCGGTGGTTGGCGGGCTGCCCGATTTCTTCCTGGCCTTCCTGGTGCTGATCGGGATGATGATCTACTACGGGCTGTTCCCAACGACGGCCTCATTGCTGCTACTGCCGCTGTGCCTGTTGCTGGCGCTGAGCACGTCTATGGGCGTGGGGCTGTGGCTGTCGGCGCTCAACGCGGAATACCGCGACGTGCGCTATGTGGTGCCCTTCCTGACTCAGTTCTGGATGTACGCCACGCCGGTGGTCTACCCGTCGAGCCTGCTCGACGAACCCTGGCGCACGCTGTACGGGCTGAACCCGATGGTTAGTGTGGTGGAAGGTTTCCGCTGGTCGCTGCTGGGCCAGGGTGAGACGATTCCCCTGATGTTCGTCCTATCGGCGGGTGCCTCGCTGGCTCTACTGGTCAGCGGCGCGTTCTTCTTCCGCCGCATGGAACGCCGCTTCGCGGATGTGGTCTAGGAGCGAGAGCATGGCCCTCCCTGCGCTGAAACCCAACACCGCGATAGAGGTCGTCGGCCTGGGCAAGAAATACCGCATTGGCGGCACCATTGACCGCAACAAGACACTGCGCGACAGCCTCGGCTCGATCACGCGCAGCAAGCTGCGGGCGCTGCGCACTCGCCAGCGCGGGGAAGCGCGCCCCCGCCGCGCAGACAACACGTTCTGGGCGCTGCGCGACGTGTCGTTCGAGGTCGAGCGCGGCGAAGTGCTGGGCGTCATCGGGCGCAACGGCGCTGGCAAGAGCACGCTGCTCAAGGTGCTGACGCGCATCATGCCCCCCGACGAAGGCCATGCGCGCATTCGCGGGCGCGTCGGGTCGCTGCTGGAAGTCGGTACGGGCTTTCACGGCGAGCTAACCGGGCGCGAGAATATCTACCTCAACGGCGCGATTCTCGGCATGCACCGCTATGAGATTGACCGCAAGTTCGACGAGATCGTGGAGTTTGCTGGCGTTGCCCGCTTCATTGACACGCCCGTCAAGCACTATTCCAGCGGCATGTACCTGCGCCTGGCCTTCTCCGTCGCCGCACACCTGGAGTCGGAGATTCTGCTGGTGGATGAGGTGCTGGCCGTCGGTGATGCCGAGTTCCAGAAGAAATGCCTGGGCAAGATGGGCGACGTGGCCGGGGAAGGGCGCACGGTGCTGTTCGTCAGCCACAACATGGACGCGGTACGCCGGCTTTGCCAGTCGGCGTTGTGGCTGGAGAGCGGCGGCATCCAGGCGCTTGGCCCGGTAGACGACGTGATCAAAGCGTACCTGGCCGATACCGCGCTCAACCGCACTGCCGACATCTTCCCCGTCATCGATCGGCACTACGGCATCGGCTTCAAGGACCTGCGCCTGACAATGGAGGCCAATCCGGTCAGCGGCGCGCTCGATCTGCGCGTGGAGCTAGACGTGCACGCGGAGGCGGCACTGCCGCGCATCGGCATCGGCTTCGGGCTGATGACGGACACCGGCGCACGGGTCGTGCACCTCGACGAGCGTCTGACCGGCTTCATGTTCGATATGCAGCCGGGCAGCAATCACTTTCTGCTGGAATGCAGCGCGCTCGACCGGCTGCTCGCGGCGGGTGATTACATTGTCAGCGTGTGGCTGGCCATGCCCAACCTCGGCAATCTGGTCGAGATTGACCGTGCCGCGACCATTCACATCCCTGGCGTGGATTTCTACGGCTCCGGTCACTATGTGGATGTGCACAAGCACGGCCCGCTGCTCTTCCCCTTGCAAATACGGCGCGTGGAGCCGGCCCACCCTGCTGAATAGAGCCAGGCGAGAGGGCACCTCCCTAGAACGTGTGATGCATTTTCTGGCGGCGCTTTGGCTCCCATCTCCCGGCCCCTTCCCCCACGAGGGATTCAGGGGCGGATAGGTGTTGAGTGAACGTGAAGACAGGCGAACATCTCACGTCTAGCCTCACCCCCCAGCCCCCTCTCCACGTGGTGGAGAGGGGGAGTCAGGCCGCTATGAAGTCCCCTCTCCACGTGGTGGAGAGGGGATTTAGGGGTGGGGCTAATCTCACACACACCATTACCTTGCCCATCTCAATGATCTCATCTGCCTGTCCACCCCTGAACTCCTGGTGGGGGAGGAGTTTGGGGTGGGGGGAACAGGCACGGCCAAAGATGTGGGTAAGTATAGCCGTAACGGAGAGGGGGCGGCGAGGCGCGCAGCGCCGGGCGGGGGGTGAGGTCATGCGGGGGCGTATGAGAGGCGTCCCTGCGAGGGCGTTTCGCCCACAGCATCAATCTGGCGCACTTTCCCCCGCCGTCTATTGCCGGCTCCTTCCCCCGGCGCGTGGAATGGGCTACACTTGAGAACACGAACGTGTTGCTTGCGCCCCGGCCCGCGCAGGCTACGATTGCTGGTGCAGGAAGGAGCAAGGGCATGGGCGTCATTCTTCTGGCGTTATTCGCTGCCACGCTGTTTGTCTTATACATCGCCATTCGTCGCGCCTGGGGCCAGACGCTGACCGTCGGCGGCCTGGGGGCCATCCTCAGCCTGCTATGGGTTGTGCTCTACGCTCTGCTCGTGGAAGAGACATCCCTGGGTCAGGCTATATTCGGCGGAGTCGTGGTAGGGCTGGGCTTCGCTGCCGTGGTGGTCCTCATTGCCGTCTTCTTCCGCGCCAACCAGCCGTCCCCAGACATCACGCTCATTTCGCAATCCCATCAGGAGGAACAAGCCCGTGACCGACGAGATGTTGATTCTCAAGAGACAGAGTAAACGTCGCCCGCAATTCTGGCTGAAAGCCATCTTCAGCCTGGGCATTTGGCTGCTGTGGTGGCGTCAGA
>JAGPFT010000116.1 GCA_018056405.1 Anaerolineae bacterium | reverse complement strand
CGGTCTCCGCGCCGAAGCATGCCCTTGATCAGAGCTGCATCTTGCTCATTCAGGGTGACCCCGCTTGCTTGTGCGCGCCCCATCATGCGTTCTCCCCGCGGGTGTGTGCCACTTCACGGGCAGCCAAGATTTCATCCCGAACTGCGAGAGTTTTCTTCTCGCTCTCCGTCAGGGACAGACCAAGCTTCGACTTGATGAAGGCCTTCGTTGCTGCACGCGCTTGGCGGTTAGACACTACCGAGTTTGCGACGATGCAGATGTTTTCCCATTCTGGGTTCTTCTTGCTCCAGTCGATGGAGGCCAGCGGGCTCAGGCGATCCTTCCAGTCTTCGGATGCCATCAAGTCCACCCCTAGGCCGCCAAACGCCCGCAAAACAGTGGAGTGCGAAGCAATTTTTTCTTGCCGTAGCTCCAGTGCCTTCTTCTGGCCGTTCAGAACCTTGCCCCAGTCTGGCATGTGCTTCGCCACCTCGGTCCAGTAGTCGATCAGCAACTGACCGTTGGTCGCGATGTCATTCTTCCCATAGCCTTTCAAGAGCTCCACGTTGGCGTCATAGAGAGCTGCGAGAGTGAATAGCTTCGTGGATTTGACTTCCAGGGAGATCTTCTCCTTCTCGGTCAACTCCTTGAAAACAGGCACACTCTCGATCATCATCAAGGTTGATGCAGCCACATCGTCGCGCTTGTCGTAAAGGATATCGAGCGACTTCGAAGTCTTCTGAACAAAGCGGTTCAGGTCTGAGAACATCTGCTGCACCCGATCCGTGCTTTCCCAGGGAAAAAGCAGAACAGAAAGCGTATTGGTTTTCAGCGCAGGGCTCCCATGCTCGAGGGCGCGGACAATGCCTGCACAGCGGTGCTGCCCATCGTTGATGATGAGCTCGTCTCCAAGCTGAAGCTTCAGAGTGCCGATGTCTCCGTTCGGCGCGTAGGGCTCAAAGGTGGGCGGCGACTTGTACGAAGCGGTAATAGACGAAAACAGGTAATCGTCCTCGTTCTCCGTGATGTAGCTCGCAAGTTCTGGCACGCGTTTCTCAACAAGCACGCGCTGCTCCCGATCCTCGGGGAGCATCCCGCTCCAGTTCGTAAACTTAAAAAACTGCGGCACCGCGCTCAGCGGCATGAGGCAGGAATAGTAGGTGCGGGATCCCATTTTGCCCCGCATGGCCGGTACGTGTACTTCCATTTTCATTCTCCATAGAGCTCGTCAACACCTAGAGCGAACAGCTCGCTCTCTTCAAGATAACAGCTCATAACAATAAATATGAGAGCTCACATGGCAATTGTCAAGACGTGCGTAGAAAAATTTTTCGAGCTCATAAGTTTAAATTAGGAGCTCACATTATGATTTGTGAGAGCTCTTGTTATTGCGCGCGATACGGGGCCAAGATCTCAGCCAGTTCAAGAGGTGTCACAGTGTGGTGCGGAGCTCTAGCGACCGAGCAGGCGTGCGAGCAGTCCTTTTGTGGGTCGCTGATCGGTAAGCAGAGCTGTTGCTTGTTGGCGCCACCGATCTCGATCTTCTCTCAGGTCAGCTATGACTATCTCCTTGTCGGACAGGCGTTCATGCGCTGCTTCAAGACGAGCCTGTAACTCCCTGATAGTCCCGTCAATATCGGTCTTTTGGGGAGTGTTTTCAGGGGTTTCCTTGTGTTCACTGGAAACGGTTGGTGGGTAAACTCTATGTAGCTCTGAAGGGTCAATGTGAAACGTGCCCGTTTCATCTTTGCGCGCAGAAACACGGCCACTTTTTATGGCCTTAGATATTGTCGCCTTGGATTTTCCTGTCGCTCTTGCGGCCTCGCCTAAGGTGTATACCATAGTGTTTCCTAGTGTTCGTTCTCCTGTAATGGTGAACCGTTTACCTGTTTCCGTCTAGTGTTTGCTGGCGATGTTCAACCCCGTAGGTTTTCTTGCTTCTTGCAGTAGGCCACGAATGCAGCCCCTGCGTTCTTCGGCGGGTTTCCCTTGGCTGCGGCGTCGTGCGCAAAGGCCAGCCAGTTGGATCGCATGACGTAGTAGTCCCAGCCGAGTGAACGGGCATGGGCGCGAGCCTGTTCTTCTGCCCATTCCGGGATTGTGATGGTAGGGGAAAGCGCCACTTGGACGGATCGAGGGCGCACTGTCACCAGGTCGGCCTCGTCGATCTCGAAGCGGTAGAAGGGGGTCACATCGGCCTTGATGATCTCGCGCAGGTTATGGCGGAAACGCTTGATCGGGGCGTTGCTGCCCGTCTTGTTCTGAAGGTTGGTCAGGCTGATTTGCCACTTGGGGGAGCTGCCGCAGTGCTTTCGGGCGATCTCATACAGCCGCCGTTCCAGCGGGCGGCGAAGGCGGAAGTAGTCGTGCGAGATCGTGACCACTTGGTCTGTCTCGATTGCCCGCATCAGCCAACGCGACAGCTTTACCTCGCAGTAGTCTAGGCGGAACCGTTCGTCATCAGTCCGAACGAACCCGCCTTCGTCGATTAGTGAGAAGATACGGGTTTCGATCTTGCCGCCAGACTTGATGTTGGTGACGAACTGGGCCCCCTGAAGGCGGGCAAAGGCGTCTTCAAGGCGCTTGTAGTGGTTGCCGCCGATCGGGCGGTTGGTCGCAACGGACAGCTCCCGCGCTGAGAAGCGCACTGTGTCTCCGATGGGCTCGCCCCGGTTCTTGCGCGCCATCAACTGGCTGATGGTGAAAATCAGAATGTCCTTGTCGAAGATAGTGGGCAGGCCCAGCCCCGATGGCCTGATTTTCAGGACGTTGTCCCCACTGCGATATTCGAGGTGGCGCATGTCCGGCTTCGTCGCCAGCGAAAACAGCGGGTGTTCCATTGACGCCATGTCGTCTTTGGGCACCGCATCCGCGATGTCGAGGACAAAGAAATCAAGGTTTGGGTGGCGATCCGGCAGCAGACTCATACGAAGACTTTGACCTTTCGGGAACTGTGATGTTTGACCTATCAGGAACCGTTAGTCATGTGAAGCCGGTTTGACCCTTTCGGAACCAAAGTTTGACCCTTTCGGAACCAAAGTTTGACCCTTTCGGAACCAAAACGGCAATTTTACTATTTGGTTTTAATGCGTTGCGTGGTGCGTAACTTACTCCGTAGGTAACACTAATAACACTAGGGCCTTTTGCCCGTATCGCGCCCAGATGCCCACCGCCTGCGCTTGTGGCAAGCAATGGATTTGCCATGAAGAAGGCAGGGCGGCGGTAAGGTCAGCCCCCAGCTTGAGACGGGCGGTCGATCCAGATGGCGCAGAACCTACGGCCTTCCGGATTGGTAACGACTTGGCCCCCTGCGGTTGTGCAGTAGACTTGAGGATATTGGCCGAACTCGCGCGCATCGCCCCGACCCATGATCAGAAACGCTGCCAGAAGCCCCAGAACGGCCCCGCCAGCGCCGACCGATGCCAACCACACCCAGAACCCGCCGAAGTAGCGCCAAGCCTCTCTGCGGGCCTCTCCTGCGGCTTTGGCGTAGTCTCGGGCGGCAGATCTGGTTTCTGCATGGCTTTTCTCGATGGCCCTGCTTGCGGCATCGGTGGCGGCGAGGATGGTTTCCATCGCCAGTTTTTCCATCCGCAGGTCCATACGCTCGGAAATAGCCTCATAGAGGGCTTGCCCGGTCTGGGCCATCGAAGCCACGCCCTGGACAAGTTGCTTGTTCAGGGCTTCGGCCTCGGTCTTGTTAAGGCTGGTTCGTTGGAGGTGCGCAATCTGCTGCCCCATGCGGGCCAGCTCGTCGGCCAGAATTTCGAAGGAATCTTTGCCTTCGCTCATGCTTCACCTGCCCCGGCGCTCTGCGCCTTGGCATCGAGGTCAGCCAGAAGCCCCGCCAGTTCCTTCTGATCGACTTCCCTTGTCGCATTCTTGCGAAGGGTCGAAGCCAGCCACTTGGCAATCTTGGGGTCTTTCAGGGCTTCGGTTGTGACGATGGCCCCGACAATGATCTTGCGGCGGGTGTCCTGTGCCTTTGCCCGTGTTTTGAGACGGGCCAGTTTTGCCTGAGCCTCAGCTACCTGTTGTTCAATCGTCCTCGCCATTTTGCCGCTCTTCTGCTCGTTCCGGTTGTGCTTTTGTCCGGAATAGGGGAAGGTTGCAAGACACGAAGTGCCCACTTATACAAACGTTTCACGTTTGTGTGGGCAAGGGGCGCTGCACTCCCCTTTGAACCCCGGCTAAGGCACCGCGCGAAAATGGCGATCTACCACCTTCGGGCCACGATGATTTCGCGATCCGCTGGCCGCAGCGCCACGGCGGCGGCGGCCTATCGCAGCGCGTCCCACATCGAGGATCACCGCACTGGGCTTTCGTTTGATTATCGCGCTCGCAGCGGCGTCGATCACGTCGAAATCCTCGCCCCTGCCGGTGCGCCGGAATGGGCGCAGGACCGGGCGGCGCTGTGGAACGCCGTCGAGGCGGCCGAGACCCGGAAGAATTCGCAGGTGGCCCGCGAAATCCGGGTGGCCTTGCCTGCCGAGCTGGACCACGCGCAGCGCGCCCTGCTGGTGCGCGACTTCTGCCAGCGCCAGTTCGTTGACCGGGGCATGGTGGCTGACATCGCCCTTCATGCGCCAGGGCGCGAAGGCGATGACCGCAACCACCACGCCCATATCTTGCTAACCACGCGCGAGATCGCCGCCGATGGCTTCACCACCAAGAACCGCGATTGGAACGCTGTCGAGGTTCTGGAGGGGTGGCGCGAGGCATGGGCGCAGGATGCCAACCTTGCCCTTGAGCTGGCCGGCCACGGTGAGCGGATCGACCACCGCACCCTTGAGGCGCAGCGCATCGAGGCGCTGGAGCTGGCCCACATCGCCCAGGAGCAGGGCCACGAGGCCGAGGCGCTGGAACACACCGTCCGGGCCGTCGCGCTGGACCGCCCGCCCCTGCCCCAACTGTCGGCGGGGGCGTGGCAGCTCAAGGAGCGCGGGCAGGAGGTTGCCGCCGTCCGCGTCTGGCATGAGGTCAAAGCCCATGCCGCCGAGGTGGCGCGTGTCGCCCAGGAGCTGGCCGGGCATGTCCGGACCTGGCTTGAGCGGGCTGCGGACCACGTCCTGGACAGGTTGCAGCCACCCGAGGCCGGACTTGCCTATGAAGGCGGCGGGCATGACCGCGACCACCCGCAGGATCTTGCCGCCCGGATGCGCGAGGCTTGGGCATTGCGCGATCAGCGTTCAGATATCGGGGATACGCGTTCAGCAATCAGTGAAAAGCCATCAGACAAACCCGCCGACCCGCAGAGCCTGGCCGACCGCCTGCGTGCCGGGTCGAAGGCGCTGGATCACGACGAAATCGCCGCTCGCCTGGCGGCGATCCGGCAGGGCCGGGAGGTGGAGAAGGAACAGGTGACCCAGAAGGCCGAGCGGCTGCAGGACAAAGAGCTGGAGCAGGAACGCGAGGCGGAGGTTCGGCGCGAACGAGGGCCGGGGCACGAGCTGTAGGCTACCCACCAGATCTGTACACGGTAGTTGTGTACTAACGCTTGGCATGCTATAAGTCCTCTTAAGTGGGACTCTGCACACCCACGACACCGGAGTCGGGGGTAACCACGAAGCCATCTATCAACAGCACCGTACCCATGAGGTCAACGATGCGGATGAAGCAACGCATCCTCAGACTGACACTTCGGCTGCCATGCTTTTCCGCATCTGTGGACTATCAGGCAACCGACGTAACGACTGAGGAAAAAGTTTCGGACGGCATTGTGATCGACGGAGACGCTCAAGAAACTGATCTTCAGACACCATCTCAGATTGGATCAGAAAGAGCCGTCCCCATCGAGCAGCAAAGCCCGAAGAAGCAAGTAAAGTAAGGGAGCGCCCCAATGTCCACCCAGAACCAAAGCCAAGAAAAACTGCGCGACTATCTGCGCGCAGGGATAATGGATTCGATTTTGGGTGGCGTTGGGGCGACCTTGCGCCGCTTCAGTAAGCTGTACGCCCCACTGCTCTACGCAGAGGATCGGTCTAAATCTCAAGGGAACAAAGATGCTACTCGGAGAAGTCTGGTGACGCATGAAACTGGAGAAGATCTTGCCAAATTGGGCCATGCAGAATGCATTGTCCTAGCACAACATATCGACAATAAAGAAAGGAGAAACGTAGTATGCCAAAAGAAAACCGAAGTCGTCTATTTTGCAGAGCAACTGGAAAAGAGAGTGCTCGGCAATAGCGGTGGCACCTATCAACTCCAAATGCGCCTAGAGCCGGATACTTACGATATCCTTCTAAACCTGAAAGAGCGGGCTGACGCAGAGTCCTTTGGCGAACTCATTCGATTTGCACTCAGAGAGTACGAACGAGCTCTCTATGAGTATGATTTGATTGAGGACGCTGATGGCAGCCCGCTCCACTACGGAGCTCGCAGCGGATATAAGGATGCGTTGGGTGGCAAGGCAACTCTAGGAGTGACCCAAAACTCTGACGGGTTGGGTTTTCAACCTGTTAGTAAAACAAGGAGACTAAATGCTACACTTAGCCAAGCGGCTCATGCAAGAATGCGCCGACTAATGGAGCTTACTAAGGCATCATCTCAAGCAGATGTTGTTCGCGTGGCTCTTTGCGTTCTGGATGCTAAACTTGAAGAGGATAGGAAAATAGTGGAGGCTCTTTGTAATGAGGATCCACCAAAAGAAAAAGTAGCTCGGAGTAAATAGAGTATTTTTAGGCCCGCCTCAGATAATGAGGCGGGCCATTTAATTTTTATATTAACGCCTCTTGGCTTAGGCGGGTTCATTTTACTTGATGCAGTTTTGAACTTTGTGGTCTACCACCTTTTCGGCCATTCTCGCGTGCCGCTGCTGCTTTTGCTGCAGTGATTGTTCTGCCACCTGCTGCGCCGAGCTCTGCCGCCATCCATTTCTTGGACCCGAACACCCCCTGTATCAGTGCTGGCACATAAATGTCTGCGTCGAGCTTGGGCCAGTGTAGGCCAAGCCCTGTTGGGCTGATCTCGATGTTGCTCAGATCTTCTGCCGAGGCTTCGCCAAGTCCTTCCGCCAAGTAGACAGGGAACGCAATTTGGACGCCGTTGCTCAGGCCTACCACTATGCGCGCAGCGCGTCGGTCATAGCGTGCCTTAACTGCATGCCCAGCTAGTCGCAGGGTGGCCATCCGCTGCTCGGCGGTAGCGAATTCTTGCTCAGTAGCGGCCATGAATTTCACTCCACTTCCTACAAAGGGTGGCTAGGTGGGCCACCAGATTGCTTTCTATGCGTGCGACGTCCTGGCGACTGAATCCGTAGACCTCGCGCAGATTAGGCGGGCCTTCCGGGCAGTTCAGGATGAACACAGCTTCGCCGTCTGCCCCTGTCACGTGGACGTGCGCAGGTCGGTGATCGTTCGGGTAGATCACAACCCGCAGGCCATCGAGTCGTAGAACAGTTGGCATGAGATACCTTACCAAAACCCAAGCGCTTAGGAAAGATGCTGATCATGAAAAGAACGAGGGGGGCTAGGCCCCCCTCGTCACGACAGTTACCTGGCAAACTGCCTAATCGTGTTCTCTGCCATGGAAAGCGCTGTTTTCGCTTGTGCCAAGGCGGCGATAGCCTCGAGGGCCTGCGACGCTTTCGGGTAAGGCCCTGCTGGAGGGAGTAGCTCCGCATCCGCGTTTTCGACCTCTCTAAAGCGTGTGCCGGTTGCGATCTCCGCGATCCTACCCCCGTTCACGCCGAACCAGGCAGCGATGTCATGCTGTCGGTCTCCGCGCCGAAGCATGCCCTTGATCAGAGCTGCATCTTGCTCATTCAGGGTGACCCCGCTTGCTTGTGCGCGCCCCATCATGCGTTCTCCCCGCGGGTGTGTGCCACTTCACGGGCAGCCACGATTTCATCCCGAACTGCGAGAGTTTTCTTCTCGCTCTCCGTCAGGGACAGACCAAGCTTCGACTTGATGAAGACCTTCGTTGCTGCACGCGCTTGGCGGTTAGACACTACCGAGTTTGG
>JAGPFT010000115.1 GCA_018056405.1 Anaerolineae bacterium | reverse complement strand
GCGCTGACGCGCCTCGTTGCCCCCTCTCCGTTGACAGAGAGGGGGAAGAGCTGAGCATGGCGAGGCCAGGGGGTGAGGTAAACGAAGCAGGCCGACCTTGATGCTTTCTGGAGGGCTGTCCGCCCCTGAACCCATGCGGCACGGAGGGAGGAGAACCCTGTCCTGGCGTCTCCTCTTCCCTCATTTCGGGGGAAGGGGCCGGGGGATAGGGGCCAAAGCACCGCCAGAAAGCGCATCACACGCTCTAGCGGCAAGGTGTGCTAAGCCGAGCGGGGGTGAAGCTAATCAAGGCGCAGCGGAGCAGCGCGCCCCTTACCCCTACCAACCACCAACCACCAATAACCAGCTTTCAGAGCGAGCGCCCGTGCAGGTAGCGCAGCAGCAGGTCTTTGCGCACGAAGAAGAACACGGTCAGCGAGGCCAGAAAACCCGCTAGGTGCGCCAGGTAGTTGACGCCCTGAATCTCCTCATCGCTGCGAATGGTCTCCAGCGAGGGCAGGAAGCTGCGCACCACGAACCAGATCAACACCAGCCACGCCGGCAGAGACACCGTCCAGCGCCAGAACTTGTATTGGTCGCCGGCGATCAGCTTGCGAATGGCCGCGTAGGGAATGCGCAGGATAGTCCCCACCCCCCACAGGCAGTTGACCCACGCGCCGGGGAATAGCAGCAGGTACGCGCCCATCACGCCGGAGATCGCGCCGCTGGCCCCGATGGAGGGCAGCGTATCCGTCTTGGGGGTCAGCAGAACGCTCCCCACATTGGCCATCAAGCCCGCCAGCAGGTAAAACAGCAGGAAGCGCGACGACCCGCACGCATCTTCCACGCGCCGCCCGAACGCCCACAGGTAGATCATGTTGCCGAACAGATGCCAGAAATCGGCGTGCATGAACATCGAAGTGAACGTGGCGAGCGCGGCGATCCCCTCGCCCCGGCGCAGCGTCTGCTCGTTGAAACCATACGTATTGATCTTGCCCACATAGTTTTCGAAGGTCGGCTGGATGACGATGCCCTGTTCCTGTTGCCCATAGAGGTCTGGCGCGATCCACAGCACAAAAATCGCCGTGTTGATCATGATCAGCGTCAGCGTCGCCCAGGGAACCGTGCGGTAGCGCACCACACCGGAGTCGTTGACCGGCATGGGAAACAGCAGCGTAGACAGGAACAGGATGAGCAAGAAGTACGCGAGAATGGCGGCCAACAAGCACATGGCGCTCTTCCTTACGGACTCCGGTGTCACCAGGGCAGGTACGGCGGGCGGTTGTCGCCCACCCAGCCGAGCGTGTGGGACAGCACCAGCGCGAACGCAATTCCCAGCAGCACGACTCCAGCAACGCCCAGCCCGTAGCGCACGCCGGATGACAGCATGGGCAGGGCGGTAGGTTCCTCCAGGGCGCGGCCCGGCGCGGGCACTGCTGGCCCGTCAGCGGGGTTGCGCGGCGGTGGCGGCGGCGGGACGGCCCCGCCCAGCCAGCCGGCCAGCGGGCGCTGCTGCGGTGAGGAGGTCGCCGTGACCACCAGGTAGCCGCCCAGCAAGCTGACCAACACGCCGATCCAACGGCGCGGCCCCAGAGCGAGCAAATCGAGCCGGGCGTCCTGCCAACCCAGCAGCACATACAGCCCGGTGATGCCCACCGCCTCACGCAGGGCCAGCCACACGCTGCCTCGCTCGCGGTCGGTTAGCACCGGCACGTAGCTGCGCAGCTTCTTGTCTACCTCTTTGCGCGTCTGGCCGCGCGCGCCCAGCCGGGCGGCGCGCTCGTACAGGCGCGACGACTCCATGCGATCCCCTGACTCTTGCAGCAGATCGCCCAGCTTGACCAGCGCCGCCGGCATGTGAGGATGCGCTTCAAGCGCGCGCTCCAGAAAGCCGTGCGCGACGGGGGATTGGTGGCGCGCCAGATAGTAGTCGGCCACTTTGACGACAAGCTGCTCGTCGGCGACGGGCAGCGTCGCCACGCGCTCGCGCAGTTCCCGCGCCCAGACGCCATCATTCTGCCGCTCGGCGATGTCTATGGCGGTCAGGTAGATGGTGGGCACGCGCGTGCCGGCGTCTATGGCCCGCTGCACCAATTCTTTGGCGTCCTGCCAGTACTGGAGCTTCCACAGATGCCCGGCGGCGTTGCGCAGGGCTTGCTCGTGATCCACGCGAATCGCCAGCACCTCGACCCACAGCGCGATAGCGTCCTCAATGTCCCCGGCCTCGCGGTAAATCTCGGCCCGATCCATCAGGTGAGCGATGCGCTCTTTCTCGGCTGGCGTGACCGGCTCATCCACCGTCTTGCGCTGGAGCGGGCGAATGACGCCGGATACGGGCTGCACAACCGGCGTCTGCGGCGTCCAGACCGGCGGGGAAACAGCGGGGGCAGCCGGTTCGGGCGCGGCGACGGGCGGAGGCGCGGGACGCTGCTCAGCGAGAAGTTGCGCCCGCAGCTTGCACGCGGCTTCGTTGGTGGGGTTGGCGCGCAGGGCGCGCTCGACCAGTTCGAGACGGCGGGCGGGATCGGAGGTGGTGCGCGTCAGCCACAGCCAGGCCATGTCGTTGTGCGGGTCCAGCTTGAGCGCCTGAACCAGCAGATCGCGCCCGCGCGCGAGGTCATTCTGCTCGCGGATGGCGATCACACCCTGACGGTACAGTTCCTGTGCGTCCATAGCAGCCATTCCCTGTCGCGGTCGCCTTGCACGGCCTGCGGGGGATCACGGACGCACTATAGCATTGAGCGTGCGGGCGCACAACCGGGATAACGGAGCAGAAGGCCCCTCCCCCTGGCCCCCTCCCTGGCTTGGCCGGGGAGGGGGAAAGCGCCACGTCCGGCGATCAAAGTCCCCCTCTCTAGCTCAGCTGGAGAGGGGGATTGAGGGGGTGAGGCCCGTAGGGGCGTATCGCAATACGCCCCTACACAGCCTCACCCCCAGCCTCGCTGCGCTCGGCTTGTCCCCCTCTCCACGTCGTGGAGAGGGGGAGGCGAGGCGCACCAGCGCCGGGCGGGGGTGAGGCTACCCCGCGCTCTCCGCTCACCGCGCGAAGTGGGCCACGCACTCGATGTGGTACGTCTGCGGGAACATGTCCACCGGCGTCACGGCCAGCAGCCGGTAGCCGTGCGCGGCCAGCCGCTTGGCGTCGCGGGCCAGCGTGGATGGCTCGCAGCTTACGTAGACGAGCGCGCGCGGCCCCAGCGCGACCAGCGCATCGAGCGCCGCTCCATCCACGCCGGCGCGCGGCGGGTCGAGCACGGCGGCGTCGTAGGGACCCTCTAGCGCCGGCAGCACATCTTCGACGCTCCCCTCGATCAGGTCCACGTTGTCCAGGTCGTCCAGGTTGACGTCAGCATCGGTCACCGCCGGGGGATAGCTTTCCACCGACGTGACCAGCGCGGCGCGCTCGGCCAGGAAAGCGGTGAACAGCCCCACCCCCGCGTAGAGGTCGAGCACGGTCTCCTTGCCGCGCAGGTCGAGCGCCTCCAGCACCAGCCCGACGAGCGCCTCCGCCTGGGGCAGGTTCACCTGGAAGAAGCCGCCCGCCGTCACGCGGAAGGACCGCCCGCGCACCGTGTAGCTGACGGCGCTGGCCCCGATCAGGTTGACCGGCTCGTTGTCGCTCAGCAGCAGGTTGACCGAGACGGGCATGGTCACTTCCAGGGCCGGCGCCTCGTCGTCCGCCGTGCTCAGCACGAGCATCAGGTCGCCCGCCGAGCCGGCCTGCACGCGCACGCGAGTCAGCCCCTGCACGTCCTCGAAGTTCAGCTCGGCCAGCAGATCGCGCAATTCCGGGCGCAGGATGTGGCACTCGTCAATGGGGACGAGCGTGGTGTTGTCTGTGCCGACGAAGCACAGGTTGCCCGCCGCGTCCACCTGGAAGGTGGCGTGATAGCGGTAGGCCCAGGCGTCCGGGCTGGCGACGGTCGGGCGGACGGGTGGGTCGCTGAAGCCGCCGATGCGCCGCAGTTGATCGATCACCACGTCACGCTTGTAGCCGGGCTGGGCGGCGTAGTCAATGTGCTGGAAGTGGCAGCCGCCGCATTGCCCAGGGCCGAAGTGCGGGCAGCGCGGCGTCACCCGTTGCGGCGAGGGAGCCAGCACGCGCACGTTCTCGGCGAAGGCGTAGCGTCCCCGGTCGTCGGTGAGCCGGGCCAGGAAGCGCTCGCCGGGGATGGTGTACGGCGTGAAGATGACGCGCTTGGCCTGCCGGGCGAGCGTCTGCCCGCCGTGCACCATCTCTGTGGGCGTGAGTTCAAGCGTGTCGCCAGCCATGCGCGCTCCTTTGCGCTGATCGCGGGGTCGTCCGGCGGGGAGTATAGCGCAGATGGGGAGCGGGGCGTATGCGATTACGCCCCTGCGCACGCCTCTCCTCCTAAATCCCCCTCTCCAGCCGAGCTAGAGAGGGGGACTTTGACCAGCGGACGCAGCACTTCCCCCTGGCGTTGCCGGGAAAGGATCAGGCGGAGGGGCGTTGCGCAGAGGAAGACTTCCGAAGTTTTCAAAACTTCGGAAGTCTGGCAGGGCACAGGCGCACCCTCTAGCGCGTGTTATGAACTCGACACCCTCGACAAGGGAGAGGGGCGCTCTGTTGACCTCACCCCCTGGCCTCGCTACGCTCGGCCTTTCCCCCTCTCCATGCATGGAGAGGGGGAGTCGAGGCGCGCCAGCGCCGAGACGGGGGTGAGGTAAAGCCGTGGCTACCCCAAACCGCTGGGGAGAAAGGGCCGGAAGACAGCGGCTGAAAGTGCATAACAGGCTCTAGCGCGCCACACGCCCGGAGGCGTCGCCGCCCATCAGCTTCTCGACCTCGCTCACCGTCACCAGGTTGAAGTCGCCGTAGATCGAGTGCTTGAGGCACGAGGCGGCGATGGCAAATTCCAGCGCACGTTGACGGTCGTCGTAGGCGCGCAGCCCGTAGACAAGGCCGCCCACGAATGAGTCGCCGCCGCCGACGCGATCCACAATGTGGGCGATGTCATACGTCGCGCCGCTGTAGAAACGCCCATCGTCCCACAGCACGCCCGACCACGTGTTGTGGCTGGCCGAGATCGAGCCGCGCAGGGTGATGGCGACCGTCTTCAGCGCGGGGAAGCGCGCGTGAAGCTGCTCGCACACACTCTGGTACTTCTCTGCCTCCACCTTGCCGGCGAGCACGTCCGTATCGGGCGCGTGAATGCCGAAGACCTGAGCGGCGTCTTCCTCGTTGCCGATGGCCACATCGCACAGGCTGACCAGTTCCGGCATGACCTCGCCGGCTTTCTTGCCCCAACGCCACAGGTTCTTGCGGTAATTCAGGTCGCAGGAGACGGTCAGGCCCATCGCGCGGGCGGTCTGAGCCGCTTCCAGGCAGACGGCGGCGGTGCCGGCGGCGATGGCCGGGGTGATACCCGTCCAGTGGAACCAGTCCGCATCGGCGAAGACGGCCCGCCAGTCAATCATGCCCGGCTCGATGGTGGCGATGGCCGAGTGCGCGCGGTCGTAGACGACCTTGCTGCCGCGCTGGGCGGCGCCCATCTCCAGGAAGTAAATGCCCAGCCGCTCGCCGCCGCGCACGATCTTCTCCGTGCCGACACCGTGCCCGCGCAGGTAGCGCAGACACGCCTCGCCCAGGTCGTTGGCGGGCAGCCGCGTGACGAAATCCACCGCCACGCCGTAATTGGCCAGCGACACGGCCACATTGGCCTCGCCGCCGCCGTAGGTCACGTCGAACGACGACGCCTGGCCGAAGCGCAGGAAGCCCGGCGGCGTCAGACGCATCATGATTTCCCCAAAGGTCACGACTTTCCTGGACATTCAGATCTCTCCCTCATAAGACGGCAAACAGATTCAGGGGCGGACAGTCACATAGGAAGGATGAGGATAGCATCTTGGTGACCTCACCCCCAGCCTCGCTACGCTCGGCTTGCCCCCTCTCTATCATGGAGAGGGGGGACGAGGCGCGTGAGCGCCGAGCGGGGGTGAGGTCAAGTGAAGAGTCGCCCCAGACTCCAGACCAACCTTGATGCCTGCCCGTCCCTGAAGGCGAACAGGCACGAGCGTCGCTCTGCTGCATCCCGCGTTCCAGACTTCCGAAGTCTCGCAGACTTCGGGAGTCTTGTTCAGAGTCTACCGTATTCCTTACCCCCGCCGCCGGATCCGATCGCGGTAGAAGGCGAGCAGATCGGCGTCCTGCCGGTCGCCCCAGAGCATCGGCTCGCGGCTGGACTCCAGGCCCAGCGCGCCGCCTTTCCCCTGGCGCTGCGTCAGGCCGACCTCGGTGCCGTAGTAGAGGATCGGCGGGCCGGGCAGGCGCATCTGGGCAGCGGCAGCGCGGCGTAGCGCGGCTTTGTCGCCCCCGGCGGCGAACAGGAAGCGATCCATGTCGTGGTTGTCAAGGAAGGTGGGGCGGATAAAGTCGCCTTCGCCGGCGAAGTACGCTTCGTGGCGGGCGGCGAACCGCTCGAAATCGGCTTCCGTCCAGGTGCGGTAGGCGTAGGTCTTGCGCAGCGCCTCGCCCAGGTGAAAGTCCAGGCAGCCGTCGAGCCGCCCGATGTAGGGCAGCAGGGCCGCAGGCTGGTCCACGATCTCGCCGAAGCAGAAGCAGTCCGGCTTGACGGCGCGGCAGGCGGCGCGGAAGTCCGCCCAGAAGCCGGGGCCGGGGCCGTTGGCGTAGTCCAGGCGGTAGCCGTCCACGTCGAAGGCGCGCAGCCAGGTGCGGGCGATGTCCAGCATCCAGGCCCGCGCCTCCGGGTGCGCCAGGTTGATCTGCGGCATGGACGGCACGCCAAAGAAGGTCCGGTAGCCGACCGGCGAGTCGTCGAAGGTGAACCAGGCGCGGGCAGGGCTGGCCGGGTCGCGCAGCGCCTCCTGGAAGATCGGGTGCTGGTGCGAGAGGTGATTGCACACCAGGTCGAGCAGGACGCGGATGCCGCGCGCGTGCGCTGCTTCCACCAGGGCGTGCAGCGCCTCGTCCCCGCCCAGGCGCGGCTCGACCCGCGTGTAGTCCACCACGTCGTAGCCGTGATGCGACGGGCTGACCCACGTCGGGCTGAGCCAGAGGCAGGTCGCGCCCAGGTCGGCGATGTAGTCCAGCTTGTCGCGCACGCCCCACAGCGTCCCGCCGAAGAAGCCGCGCAGCGAATCCGGTCGCCGCCAGGCGCGCCCGTCGCCGGGGTAGAAGCGATCCACGAACACCTGGTAGATGACTGCCCGGCGCGCCCAGTCGGGCGGCTGAAGACGGTCTATGTGCACGCTGAAGGTCTGGCCGCGCGCCAGATCGCCGGGGGGATCGGCGGGGGCCGGCGCGCCGCGAAAGTGAGCGGCGGCGGCGCGCTCGGCGGTGTCCTGCACATCCGGCCAGTCGGCGAAGACTTCCGGCCCGTCGCCCGCCCACGCGCCGATGCGATAGCGCACGACCGTCCCTTCCGGCTGAGCGGGCAGCGTCCCTTCCCAGCGCGTCACATAGCCCCAGGCAACGGCGTCCCACACAATCTCCGTCTGCGTCAGGCGCAGCGCCGCGCCGCCCGAGGCGACGCCGCGCGCGCCCGCTGGCTCGCTGCCGTCCAGCGTGTAGTAGCAGGCTACCGCGTCAGCGGTGAGGTCGGTGCCGATCTGCACGGTGAGGGTGACCGGCTGGCCGGGCAGCGGATCGCGGGGGGACAGCGCGAACCCGTGCTGCACCCCCCGCTGTGCCGTCCGGTGATGGACGACTTTCAGTTCATCGGTGGCGAATGTCCCGAAGATGAACTCCATCGAAGACCACCAGGGTTTAGCCCGCTAACGAGATTGCGGATTGCGAATTTCGAATGGCGAATGTGACAGGCTCTCAGGAAGACTTTGCGAAATCCAGCAGCCTACCTCACCCCCTGGCCTCGCTACGCTCGGCCTGGGACAGACTTCCGAAGTTTCCGAAAACTTCGGAAGTCTGGCGTTCGAGCGCCTGCACGGGTAGGGGCGGGTTTGCAAACCCGCCCCTACAAACGGTTCAGGGGACGGACAGCAGTGTGAGAAGG
>JAGPFT010000114.1 GCA_018056405.1 Anaerolineae bacterium | reverse complement strand
CCAGCTTCGCGGCGGCGATCACCTCTTCGTCGCTGGCGTCCATGCGCCCGTAGCGGATGTTGTTCAGCACCGTATCGCTGAAGAGGAACGTATCTTGCAGCACCAGCCCGATCTGGCGGCGCAGGCTGGCCCGCGTCACGTCGCGCACGTCGTAGCCGTCAATGAGCACCGCCCCCGCCGTCACATCGTAGAAGCGCGGCAGCAGGTTGATCACCGTCGTCTTGCCCGCACCGGTCGGCCCCACCAGGGCGATGGTCTGGCCGGGCTGCGCCTCCAGACTGACCCCGCACAGCACCGGCTCGCCGTCGTTGTAGCTCATGTACACGTCGCGCAATTCAACGCGCCCGACGATGGGCGGCATCTCCACCGCGCCGGGCTTGTCGGTCACGTCGGGCTGCGTGTCCAGGAACTCGTAGATGCGCTCGGCCCCGGCAATGGCGCTCTGGATGTTCGTCCACAGCGTGGCGATGAGCTGGATCGGCTGGTTGAACTGCTGCGCGTAGGAGACGAAGGTGACGATCAGCCCCAGCGAGATCGCCGTTCCCGCCAGGTCTTGATCGCGCAGCATCAGCACGCCGCCCACGCCGGCGACGACCACAATCGAGATGTAGCCGAGCGCCTCCAGCACAGGAGCCAGGGCGCTAGTGAAGGCGACAGCGCGGATGTTGGCGTCGCGGTTGGCCGCATTCGCCTCGCGGAAGCGGGCGATATTCTCGTCCTCACGGGTGAAGGCCTGCGCCTCGCGCACGCCGGCGATGTTCTCCTGCAAGTCCGCGTTCACTTCGCCGATCTCAATTCGCGCCCGGCGAAAGGCTTTGCGCGCCTGCTCAGAAAACCACAGCGTGGCCAGCAGCATGAAGGGCACAGTGACCATGCTGAGCAGGGCGAAGGGCACGCTGCGGCTGAACATGGCGTAGATCAGCCAGATGATCAGCAGTCCGCCGCGCACCATCTGCACCAGGGCAAAGTTGAGCGCCTGTTGCAGCGTGTCGGTGTCGTTGGTCAGGCGGCTCATGATCTCACCCGCTTCGTTGCGGGCGTAGTAGCTCAGCGACAGGCGGTGAATGTGCTCGAAGATTTGCACGCGCAGGTCGCGCAGCACGTGCATGCCCACCCAGCGCGTCAGATAGAACTGGCCGCCGGTGGCTAGCGCGCTGGCGATGAACAGCGCGACCAGTAGCAGAATGATCGTGCGGATGCCGGCGATGGTCTCCGAGCGCGACAGGTTCGCCGTGTCGTCGGCGTACCAGCAGTTGCTTTGGGCGGACTGAGCCATGCTTTCGGTCAATCCCTGGAGACCTGCCGGCGAGGTGAACTGTTGCTGGCCATAGGGCGTCAGGTAGCAGTCCACCGTCTGCCCGATCAGGTCGGGCACGATCACCTGCGTCCACGCGCTGAAGATGGACAGGGCGAGCACGGCGAGCAAGATCAGGCGACGGCGGCCCATCTGCTGCCAGAGGCGGCCCAGCGTCGCGCGGACGCTGTGGGCTTTGCCGGCCTCTCTTCCCAGGAGGTGACGGTTGTTGCGCATCATTATGGCTGCGCCTCCGGTTCGCTGGCGACAGGCGCGACGGCTTCGAGCACGGCATCCTCCACCAACTGCGAGCTGTAAATCTCGGCGTAGAGCGGGCTGTTTTCCATCAACTCCTCGTGGGTGCCGCGTGCGACGATGCGCCCCTTGTCCAGCACCAGGATCAGGTCGGCGTTGAGCACGGTGCTGATGCGCTGGGCGATGACGAAGCTCGTCCGCCCGTGCATGAGCCGGTCGAGCGCCTGCTGAATCTGGTATTCGGTCGCCAGGTCTACGCTGCTGGTCGAGTCGTCCAGGATCAGGATGCGCGGGTCGAGCAGCAGCGCGCGGGCGATGGCGATGCGCTGCTTCTGCCCGCCGCTGAGGGTAACGCCGCGCTCGCCGACCGGCGTATCGTAGCCCTGGGGAAAGGTCATGATGAAGTCATGGGCGGCGGCGGCCTGCGCGGCGGCGATTACCTCGTCCAGCGTAGCCTCAGGCCGTCCGAAGGCGATGTTGTCGCGGATGGTGCCGGTGAAGAGCGTCGTCTCTTGCAGCACAATGCCGATGTGCGAGCGCAGGCTGTTGAGCGTCACGTCGCGCACGTCGTGCCCGTCTATGAGCACCGCCCCCGCCGTCACATCGTAGAAGCGCGGGATCAGGTTGATGATCGTCGTTTTGCCGCTGCCCGTCGCGCCCAGCAGGGCCACCGTCTGGCCGGGCTGGACTTCGAACGAGACATCTTGCAGCACGTAGTCGCCGCTCTTGAAGTAACGGAACGACACGTTTTCAAAACGCACCTGGCCGGTGATCGTCTCCAGCGTCGTCGCGCCGGGCCGGTCTTCGACCTCGTTGGGCGCGTCCAGAATCTCGAAGATGCGCGTGGAAGAGGCCGTCGCCTGCGAGAGCAGCGAGATGATGAAGCCCAACTGCCCCAGCGGGAGGAAGACATAGACCAGGTACAGGCTGAACTGCTGCCATTCGCCCAGGGTCAGCGTCCCGTCGAGAATCTGCAAGCCGCCCGCGTAGAGCACGGCGGCCTGGCTCAGGCTGGAGATCAGGAAGGTGGCGGGGAAGATGAAGGCGAAGAGGCGGCTGATCTTCAGGTTCTGCGCCAGGTGCAGGTCGGCGGCCTTGTTGAAGCGCGCCTGCTCGTAGGGTTCGCGGGCGAACGCCTTGACCACGTGGATGCCGGCCAGGTTCTCTTGCAGGATGGTGTTCAGCGCCGACAGGCGCACCTGGAGCGTGGTGAACAACGGCTGGGACATGATCCCGAACCCGACAAACATGAGCAGCGCCAGCGGCAGCACCGGCAAGGCGACCAGCGTCAGCTTGAAGTTGGTCGTCAGCAGGATAATCAGCGTGCCGACCAGCAGCACCAACGCCTGCAACGTCATGATCAACCCCTGGCCAATGAACAGGCGCACCTTCTCCACGTCGTCGGTGGCGCGGATCATCAGTTGGCCGGTCTGGTTGCGGTCGTGGTAGCTGAAGGACAAGCGCTGAATCTTGGCGAAAAGCTCGTTGCGAAAGTCGAAGGCCACGCTTTGCGACAGGCGCTCGGCCATGTAGCCCTGCACGAATGCGAAGAAGCCGCGCGCCAGAGCGAAGACCACGATGGCGATCCCGGCGGCAATGACGGCGTTCTCAGCACCGCTGGCGTTCTGCCGCACCTGATCTATCGTCAGACCGCGCTGGGCGGTGACTGTGGCCGAGACTTGCTCCGGCAGCGAGAGGATCATGTGGGCGGTCATGCCATCGGTGATGCTGTCTATGATGTCGCGCACCAGCCTGGGCACCATAAGCTGCGCGCCGCTGGAAATGAACAAGGCGACGTAGGCCACGATCAGGGAGCGGCGATAGCGGCGCGCGTAGCCGAGGGCGCGGCCCAGCATGGCGAACCCCTCGCGGCCTATCTTCTGCTGCCCGCCTGGTGGCGAGGCAAATTGCGCTCTCAAGTCTCTTTCCTTTCGATCATGCGAGAATCGGTTTCCGGTCGGCGATGTCAGGGGCGTTCAGCAGGGAGCGCCGTTCTGTGGGAGGCTAGCGCCTCGGCCTGCTGCACCAACTCCGCGTAGAGCTTGTCCAGCAGCGCCATCAAGGTATGCTGCTCCTCGGCGGTCAGCGTGTCGAACAGGCTGCCGATGAAGGCGGCCAACTCCGGCGCGCGCGCGCGGATGAGGGCTTCGCCCTCCGGCGTCACGCGGACGAGCCACTGCCGCCGGTCGTCGGGGTGCAGGTGGCGCTCGATCAGCCCCTGCGTCTCCAGCCCGTTGAGCAGGGTGCTCACCGTGTTGCGGCTGATGCCCAGAAAGCGGCTCAGTTCGCTGGGCAGCAGGCCGGAGTCATTGCCTTGCAGCTTGCCCATCACCAGGTGGGTGAGCAGGCGCATCCGGGCATGAGAGAGCGCGTCTTCGCGGTGCTGAGCGGCGATCAGCAGCCCGATCAGGTGGCTGACTCGCTTCAGGCGATAGAGGGCTTCCATCCCCTCGAGGTTGGACGTGCCGAAGAGTCCGGTCACGACGGGTGAATCATGGGGAACAAAGGGCGGATGCGGGTGATGGCAAGGGCACATGGGCGGGTCATTTCATGCTTTCACGCTTAGGTAGTTCTGCGCAGAATTATGCGCCGTCGAATTAGTTTTGTCAACGGGGAAAAGGGAGGATTGGGCCTCACCCTCTCAATCCCCCTCTCTGGCTTTGCCGGGGAGGGGGCCAGGGGGAGGGGCCTTCTGCCGCACTAAGACTTCCGAAGTTTTGGAAACTTCGGAAGTCTGATCGCCGAGCGCCCCTAGGCCTCTCCCCCTCAATCCCCCTCTCCAGCCGAGCTAGAGAGGGGGACTTGGATCGCTGGCACGGCGCTTTCCCCCTCCCTGGCTTTGCCGGGGAGGGGGCCAGGGGGAGGGGCCTTCCGCCGAAATACAGACCTCACCCCCGCTCGGCGCTGGCGCGCCTCGCCGCCCCCTCTCCACATTGGAGAGGGGGAAAGGCCGAGCGCCGCGAGGCCAGGGGGTGAGGTTGCGGTCGCCCTCTCAATGCTTCTCACGCTGCCGTCCGCCCCTACAGGCCTCTCCCCCTCAATCCCCCTCTCCAGCCGAGCTAGAGAGGGGGACTTGGTTCGCCGCACATGGCGCTTTCCCCCTCCCTGGCTCTGCCGGGGAGGGGGCCAGGGGGAGGGGCCTTCCGCCGCACCAGACTTCCGAAGTCTGATCGCCGAGCGCCGCGAACCACCTACCGAGCGCTCCCCGTCCGCTTGACGATGACCAGCGTGGCATCATCGGAAAGCTCCTGCTCGGCGGCGAAGTCGTTAATCGTCTCCAGAATCCGGTCGGCTAGTTCCTGCGCGGGCAGCGCGGTATGCTGGCGGACGAGCGCCTCCAGCCGGTCTTCGCCGAACTCCTCTTCTTCGCTGTTGAGCACTTCGGTGATGCCATCGGTATACAGCACAAAGATGTCGCCCGGCTCCAGACGCAGCCGGTCGGGGATGAATTCAGCCTCTTTGAAGATGCCGATGGCCACGCCCTGCGCCGTGACGTAATCCACCGCGCCGGTCGCGGCGTGGTACCACAGCGCCGGGTTGTGCCCCCCGCAGGCGAACAGCATCTCGCCGCTGGCCGGGGCCAGGTAGCCGACAAACGTGGTGGCGAACATGCGCGAGCGTTGCTCGGAGATGATCATCTCGTTAGCGTGACGCAGCACTTCGTCAGGCGGCAGGGCGATACTCATGCCATAGCGCAGCACAGTCACGCTGAGCGCCATGAACAGCGCCGCCGGGATGCCCTTGCCGGAGACATCGGCGATGACCATCCCCAGCCGCCCGTCGGCCAGCGCGTGGAAGTCGTAGAAGTCGCCGGCCACGCTGCGGATGGGGCACCACAGCGCCCCAATATCCCACCCGGCCAGCGCAGGGATGCGATCGGGCAGGAAACTCGCCTGGATGGAGTGGGCCGTCTCCAGCTCGCGGTTGATGAGCTGCTGCCGAATCTCTTGCTGGTAGAGCCGCGCATTCTCGATGCTGATCGCCGCCTGGGCAGCCATCGCCGTCAGCAGACGCTCGTCGCGGAAGGTGAACACGCCCTCTTTCTTGTTCAGAAGCTGCACCACGCCGATCACCTTCTGCTGGGGATTGAGCATCGGCGCGGTGAGGATCGTGCGCGTCTGGAAGCCGGAAATCTTATCGAACTGCGGATTGAAGCGCGGGTCGGCGTAGGCGTCGGGGATGTTGAGCACCGCGCCGGTCGCCGCGACGTGCCCGGCGATCCCTTCCCCCATCTTGAGGCGAATTTCGGACAGCGAGCCGGTATCCTGGAGCAACACGCGCGACCACAATTCGCCGCGCTCCTCGTCCACCAGGTAGAGCGTGCCGCGCTCGGCGTTGATGGTCGTCACCAGCTTGTTGAGGATCAGGTTGAGCAGGTCGTCGAGCTTGATATTAGAGGTCATCACCTCGCTGACCGAGCGCATGGCGTTCAGTTCTTGCACGGGACTCATCGCCGATCCGCCGGCTCCGGCCCGCTCGATCAGCTTGACCAGCTTGAGCGTGTTGGGCTGGCCCAGTTCGGTGCTGGTGGTGCGCTCTACGGAGTCCATCAGCGCGTGGATGAAGTGCAGGCCCATACCCCCCTTGATGCGCGCTTCTATTGGCGCGTTGATGTCAAATGGCTTGACTTTGGAGGGGTCCAGCGGGACGCCCCAATCGGTCAGCGTGACCTGGACAAAATCGCCCGTTTCGCTGGCCGAGATCAGCAGATGCCCTTTGCGCTCGCCTGGATAGGCGTGGCGGATGATGTTGGTCGCGGCCTCTTCGATGGCCAGATCCAGATCAAAAAGCGCCCTGTCGGACAGCGCGAGGCGCTGCCCGATGCCTTGCACGAAGTGCGCGATGAGGCGCAGGTTCTCTTGCCGGGCCTGGACGCGAAGCTCACCGAGGAAGGTCATGGGGTAGCGCCTCGTATCATCTGGTGGGGCCTTCTCGCCGGGGCGTTGCGCTGCTGTGCCCTGATTTACCTCACCTCCGCTCGGCGCTAATGCACCTCGCCGCCCCCTCTCCACGTTGGAGAGGGGGCAGGCCGAGCGCAGCGAGGCTGGGGGTGAGGTAAAACCCTGCTGTGCCCTGGCGGCCCCGCTCAAAAAAACAGCCCCCTCCATGCCGGGGACTGCTCTACCAGGCGCTCGCCGCGCGCGGCTAGAAGCTGGCGAGCGCCTCGTCTACCGTCGCATAAATAGAGAAAAACCGGTCGAAGCCAATGATCTGAAACACGCGCGCCACTCTCTGGCTCAGATTGACCAGCTTGAGGTCGCCCTGGCTGGCGCGCACCTGGGTCAGAATGTCGGCCAGCGTGCGCAGCCCGGCGCTGTTGATATAGCGCACCTGATCCATCTCCAAGACGAGCTTGTGCTTGCCTTCAGAGACAGCGGTCTGCAAGGCGAGGTCGAGGTCCAGCGCCCCTTCGCTATCCACGCGGCCTTCCAGAGCAAAAATGGTGACGCCATCCTGTTCGCGCTCCGTGATGTTCATGGCCAGTCTCCTGAAAGAATCCCTTTGCGGGCAGAGGTGCCAGGCTCACCCTCATTGTAGTCGGTTTGCGCCCGGCGGGGAAGCTCTACATGACCCACATCTTGGGCCGTGCCTGTCCCCCCCCTCCCATCCCCGACCCTTCCCCCACGAGGGAGAAGGGAGAAAAGTGTAGTGCGGGGCGGCGAAGCGCGCCAGCGCCGAACGGGGGTGAGGTCTGTATTTCGGCGGAAGGCCCCTACAAACGGTTCGGAGGCGGACAGCAGCATGAGAAGCATTGAGAGGGCGACCGATCAACCTCACCCCCTGGCCTCGCGGCGCTCGGCCTTTCCCCCTCTCCAACGTGGAGAGGGGGTGGCGAGGCGCGTCAGCGCCGAGCGGGGGTGAGGTCTGTATTTCGGCGGAAGGCCCCTCCCCCTGGCCCCCTCCCCGGCAGAGCCAGAGAGGGGGAAAACGTCCCCTCCGGCGACCCAAGTCCCCCTCTCTAGCTCGGCTGGAGAGGGGGATTGAGGGGGAGAGGCCTGTAGGGGCGCTCGGCGATCAGACTTCCGAAGTTTCTGAAAACTTCGGAAGTCTTAGTGCGGCGGGAGGCCCCTCCCCCTGGCTCCCTCCCCGGCAGAGCCAGGGAGGGGGAAAGCGCCGTGCCAGCGAGCCAAGTCCCCCTCTCTAGCTCGGCTGGAGAGGGGGATTGAGGGGGAGAGGCCTGTAGGGGCGGGTAGCAGTGTGAGACGCATTGAGAGGGCGACCGATCAACCTCACCCCCAGCCTCGCCCCGCCCGGCCAGGGGGTGAGGTCAACGCCCCCTTCAACGCACCCGCCGGTTCTTGATTCTCGACCCTCCCGCCCCAAACGCACTATAATCGCGGCGTGCGCTGCCCGGTTGAGGACAGGTCTACGAACCAACTTGTAGGGCCGGACGCTCGAATTGCCCCCATCCCCCACCCCCTTCCCC
>JAGPFT010000113.1 GCA_018056405.1 Anaerolineae bacterium | reverse complement strand
CCTGAAGGGGGAAGTCGCGCTGATCGCCAAGATCGAGAAGGCCGAGGCCCTCGCCAACTTTGACGCGATCCTTGAGCAGGCGGACGGAATCATGGTGGCACGCGGCGACCTGGGGGTGGAGACGCCCGCCGAGCGCGTGCCTGTGCACCAGAAGAATATCATCAAACGCTGCAACGAAGTGGGCAAGCCAGTGATCACGGCGACGCAGATGTTGCAGAGCATGATTGACAACCCGCGCCCAACGCGCGCCGAGTCAACGGACGTGGCGAACGCCATCTTTGACGGGACGGATGCGGTGATGCTCTCCGGCGAGACGGCGGTCGGCAAATACCCGCTGCAAGCGGTGGAGATGATGGTGCGCATCGCGCAGATCGCCGAGCAGTACCTAGGTGAGCATGGCGAGCTGCATCGAGCCGAGCTGAACCTGGACACGCTGCATCTTGACCGGCAGCGCTCGATTGCGGCGGCGATCAGCCATGTGACCAGCCGCATTGCCGACATGCTTGACGCCAGGTTGATCGTCGCCAGCACGTGGTCGGGCTATACCGCCCAGCGCGTGGCCCGCGTGCGCCCCAAGACGCCCATTCTGGCAGCGACGCCCAACAAACGCACCTATCGCCGGCTGGCGCTGGTGTGGGGCGTGCTGCCCATCCTGGTCAATGAGTTCGCGACGATTGACGAGATGATTGATGTCGTCGTGGAGACGGCCTGCAACGCTGGCCTGGTCGCCAACGGCGATCTGATGGTCATCATCGGCGGCGTCCCCTTCGGGATCGGCAGCCAGACCAATTTCCTGAAAGTGCTGACGGTGGGCGAAAATGACAGCCCGTGCTGATTGGGCGGCACCGACCTGACTATGGCCACGCTGGGCGAGATTCTCTACAACATCCTTGCGCCGATTCTGCTGGTGGTCGGCATCGCTTTCCTGGCCGACCGCAAGCTCCAGCTTGACTCGCGGGCGCTGTCGCGTCTGCTGGTCTATGTGTTCACGCCGTTTCTCATCTTCAAAGGCGTGGCCTACTCCGACCTGAGCGGCGACGAGGCGGGCCAACTGGTTGCTGTGGCCGCGCTGATGTCGGTGGCGGTGGCGGTGGCGGCCTGGGGAGTGGCGCACCGGGCTGGCTTCGACCGGCAGTTGGCGGCGGCGTTCACCCTGAGCGCGACGCTGATCAACGCGGGGAACTACGGCTTGCCGCTGAACCGGTTTGCTTTTGGTGCTGCTGGTGAGGAGCGCGCGGTTGTCTTCTTCATGACGACTCTGCTTGTGTCGTACACGCTGGGCGTCTTCCTGGCATCGTTTGGGCGGCTCTCCGCGCGAGGGGCGCTGCGCAACGTCCTGACCGTGCCCTTGCCCTACGCGGCGGCGCTGGGGCTGGCAGTGAATGTGGGGGATGTGGCGCTGCCGCTGCCGGTAGAGCGGGCGGTGTTCCTGATGGCCGACGCGACGATCCCGATCATGCTCGTCGTGCTCGGCGCGCAGCTTTCGCACGCCTCGGTGCGCGGGCGTATCCAGCCGATTCTGCTGGCGTCCGGGTTGCGCCTATTGCTCGGCCCGCTGATCGCGGTGGGGTTGGTGGCGCTGCTAGGCATTTCGGGGCTGACACGGCAGGTAGCCATCGTGCAGTCGGCCATGCCAACGGCAGTTGTCACCGGCGTGCTGGCATCTGAGTTCGGGGCGGATGCGGAGTTTGTGACGGCGACCATCCTGGTCAGCACGATTACCAGCGTGGTAACGCTGAGCGTTCTGCTGTCGGTGATCATGTAGCGGCGGGTTCACGAGCAAGTTGTCAGATAGTTGTCGGAAGGCCCCTATCTCCCGACCCCTTCCCCCAGCCCAGCTAGGGGAAGGGGAGAGCGACCAGCCGGAGGGGGGATCACGGGGGGGCATTCAGCGACTATCTTTGGCCTTCCTCTGGTGACAAGTCGTTCGCGGACCTTGTAGCGGTAGCGCGAGGGGACGCATCAGAGAGACAAAAATGGGGCACCGCAGCGTGCCCCCATTTTTGTTCCGCAATGTCACGCGCAACCGTTCGCGCGATCAGTAGGAGTCCTCTTCGACGAACTCGACGGCTTCGCCCGTTGCCGCACGGGGCGGCTCTGCCGGATAAGCGGGCGGCTGGCGCGGCTGGGCAGACGTTACCGACACCTGGCTCATGGCGCAATAGGGGCAGAGGTTCCAGGGTAGCTCCAGCAGTTCGCCGCAGTGCACACACGGCTTCTTGAGCTTGGTGTGACAATAAGGGCACACCTGCCAGCCGTCTTTGGCCGGGCGGCCACAGCCGGGGCAGGTGGGTCGTTCCTCGATGTTTTGCAGTAGGGCTTCTTCTTCGAGCGAGCGCTCATAGGCCTCGGCGAGTGTTTCCTGTGGGCGCAGCAGCACGTAAATGATGATCCCGAACAGGCCGAGGACAGCGACCATCAGGCTGGCGGCGATGGGAGCCAGCGGGTCGCGCGAACGCTGGCGGATGTCGCGCCATGTCCACAGGATCAGCCCCAGCCAGGTGGCAGCGATGACTGCGCCGGCGGCGGTGATGGCAAAGAGCAGGAGGGTGTTGAGCGCTTCGCGGTCCAGTGACATATCATTGCTCCGCTGACAGCGCCGCAGGCGGGAGGTGTGTCGGGCGCATGTGGAACCTGTCAGGTAGGGGCGTATGGCACGCCCCTACCCACCCGCTACATCACACTGCGGCTCAGAACGCGGTCAGTATAACATGGCCGGGCGATTGCCGCGACGGGGCGATCATCCTGGGGGTCCACGAACGGGTTGTCAGGCAGTTGGCGAAGGCCCCCATCCCCCGGCCCCTTCCCCCGGCAAAGCCAGGGGAAGGGGAGAGCGGCTTGCCAGATCGTCCCTCTTCTAGCTTCGCTTTCAGGGGCGGACAAGGCGTTGAGATCGGCTTATAGTCTGAGGCTAGTCTTCACTTTACCTCACCCCCGCTCGGCGCTGGCACGCCTCG
The DNA here is from genome assembly GCA_018056405.1 of Anaerolineae bacterium. Classification (GTDB taxonomy): domain Bacteria; phylum Chloroflexota; class Anaerolineae; order Aggregatilineales; family Aggregatilineaceae; genus UBA2029. Next base: position 5,034 of record JAGPFT010000113.1, on the reverse strand, counting down.
CCTCCCCCTCTCCGTCAACGGAGAGGGGGAAGAGCCGAGCGGGGCGAGGCCAGGGGGTGAGGTTGATCGGTCGCCCTCTCAATGCTTCTCACGCTGCTGTTCGCCCCGGAACTCGCTTCGCTGAAGGGGGGATTGAGGGGGGAGGCGTTCAGCGAGCATCCTCGAACTTCCCCTGGCGACAGGTTGTCCGTGTACCCATTATCCTGCTGGCGGGGCGCTGGCCCCTTCTGGCAGGGTGGCTACCAACGAGACCTCGCTGAGCATTACCTCGTATTCGTGCCCCGAAGCGTAGAACTCCACTTGCTGGATGACGCCTGGCCGTTCGCCTTCGGGCCAGTCGGTGAACAGGTTGCCGGATTCGTAAGTGTACCAGGCCCCCTTGTTGATCTGCTCGTGCGGCTCCCAGCACGAATCGCAGATGCGCCGCCCGCCCGACGCTGGCTGGTACTCGGTGTAGAAGCCGTGATACCACACGCGCGCGTTGCCGTCCTGATCCAGGTAGGTCAGCTTGAGCATAACCGGGCACTCCGACCCGGCGACGCCGCAGGCGCTCAGGCTTTGGTGCTGGACGCGCATGGTCACGCGCAGGCGCAGGCTCTCGTACTGGCGCACGTCGAGGCCCTGTGCACCGTCACCGAGCACCTGGATGCAGCCGGTCTTGGCCGGGCCGGGGTTGGGCTGGAGGCGCTTGATGTGGATGGAGGGGCGTCCGTCTATGGTGGGAAAGTCATACGTGCCGCTGGGGGCGTTGGGAAATCCAGGATCAGGGGTGTGAGCACACACCCATTCCGTCGGCCATTCCTGATTCTGCCCGAACGTGCTGTTGGGCAGCAGATCAATAGGCGCCGGGCCGACCAGGATTTCGCTGCTTCCTGCCACGATCTCCCCTTCGGTGCCGCCGGCCAGGTGTTGGGCGGTGGCGTTGCGGCTCAGCAGCATAGCACTACCGTCGCGCGAGGTCACGCGCAGATAGACGGTGGTGCTCTCGATCAGGAAATTGCCCTGCTCGTCAAGGCGCGTAATGCCCAGTGGGCTGTCGATCTCGATGCGCAGATGACGATCCAGGCCACTGCTGACCCACACTTCCAGGCGGCCAAGAACCCCGGACAGGCGTATCACGTAGGGGTTGTCGCTGAGGCTGAAGCGCGGGCGCACCGCACTGCGCAGCGTCGCCATGCTATCGTTGCGCAACGTGACGGTGGCGATGATCTCGCCGGAGTACGGGTCGGAGAAGGCGATATAGCCTTGCGAGAGGTTGTCGGTGGTGAGCGTGTTGTCGTGGTTGACGCTGGCGTCGCTGCGCACGGCTTTCTCATCGGCAGAGTCCGGCGCGGCCAGGGCGACCGTGCCCTGCCCGACGTAGAGCGTGGCGCTGAGCCGCGTCGGAGACTCAAAGACCAGCCAGCGCGCGAAAACCACTGTGCCCGTGCACATCAGGATGAAGATCAGCAGAGCGCCGATCATGGTGATCCACGCCATGCGCTGAGGGTTGAACTTGAGCATGATCCCTCGCCCTGTTAACGCACGTGGAATCCGCTGAATTCCCCGGTCGCTGCGCTGTAGGTGATCTCGACGTGAGTAACCTGTGCGCTCGGCGGCCCCTGGTGCAGAAAGACCTCGAAGGCTTCGAGGGCGGCGCGCCGGCCCTCGGCGACTACCTCCACGCTGCCATCCCAGCGGTTGCGCACCCAGCCGGTGAGGCCGCGCGCGAGTGCCTCGTGCTGGGTCGTCGCGCGGAAGTAGACGCCCTGCACGCGCCCCTTGACTACGGCGTGCAGCCTGGCGAGTTCATCTCCTGGCGTCTGCGTCACCGCTCGCGTCTCCTGTGTGTCGCTGTCCTGCCGCCGCCATTATAGCAAGCCCCCCGACGCCTCACAATCGCGCGTCAGGGGGGCAAAGGTTGTCAGTGACCCACCTGACGCCAAGTAGGGCGAGGTTCCGTAGGGGCGTATGGCAATACGCCCCTACGAGGACGCAGCAGAGCAGCACCCCTACCTGACAGGTTTTGCACACACCCTCGGAGGGCCACAGCACATATAGCGGTTGGAGCAGTCAGTTGGCGGACGGCGAGGAATCGGGGCAGGCGCGCAGTTGCTCGACCCGCTGGCGCATCGCGTGAGCGTCTTTGTCGTGAGGATTCGTCTCGATGGCGAGGGTGAAGGCAGCGTAAGCCGCATCCCAGTCGCGCCGGTCAATGAAGATCAGCCCCATGTTGTAGTGCACGTTTGGATATGCGGCGTCCAACTCGATCACACGCCGGTAGGCCGCCAGCGCTCGATCCTGCTTGGCGGGCGTCGAGAGGATGATCTGCCCCAGGTAGGCGGCGGCCAGGTTCGACCACACGGCAGGGTTGTCCGGCTCTAGCTCGCTGGCGCGCTCCAGCAGCGGCACAGCCAGGCGATGCCTGCCGGCGAGGATATACGCGCCGCCCAGGTTGATCAGCACGTCTATGTCGTCCGGGTGCAGGTCATGGCAACGCTTGAGCAGCAGGATAGCGTCTTCGCTCTGGCCGTTGCTGAGCAGGTGCGCCGCCTGACGCATCTGGCGGCGGAACTGTTCCTCGGACAGCCGCTCAAGATGCGCCTCGTACTCGGTGCGCTCGGTGCGGTCGGCGGGCGATTCGTGTGCGGAATCCGTCATCGGGTCTTGTCTCCGTACTGTCTGCCTGATCAGGGGGATGCGGACAGGCCGGCGCGACGCGGAGCGGCCTAGAAAAGGATGCCGTCCTCGTCTTCGTCGTCCTCGAAGAAGTTCTCGTCGTCGCGCTCGTCGTCTTCGTCGTCCAGGTAGGAGAAGTGGCGCTGATTCAGCGAGCCATCCTCGTTGAGCAGGTCTTCGTCATCAAGCAGATCGTCCTCGAAGTCGCTGAAATCGAAGAGCGGCAGGAGGTTCTCGCCGGCCAGCGAAGAGGCGGATTGCGCCTCGGCGACCGCATCGGCCAACTCGTCATCTTCCTGAGAAGCGGCCAGGGCAGCCAACTGGTCGAGGGCGCGGTTGGCCTGCTTGCCGCCGATCTCGCCCAGCGCCCAGATCGCCATCTCCTGAATCTCGCGGTCGTCCTCGTAGGCCAGCTCGATCAGACGGGCTACCGCCGGGCGCAATTCCAGCTCGCCGGCGGCGCGGGCCGCTTCGTAGCGCATCTCCGGGCGCTCGCTGGATAGCTCGTCCATGATGCGCGAAGCCCAGCGCTCGTCGCAGGAGCGACCCATGGCAAAGATGGCGCTGACGCGCATGGGCAGTTCGTCGGCGTAGTACGCCTCGCGGATCAGCTCGCCTACCCCCTCACGCCCGCAATTGCCGATGGCTTCCAGGGCGCGGCGGCGCACGTCGAGGTCTTCGCTGCGGTCGCCATACAGGGCAAAGAGGAGGTCTTGCAGGCGCACGCTCAGCGTTTCGGGGAGCTTGCCCAACTCGCCGAGGAGCACGAACTGGCCCAGCGCTCTGGCGGCGGCAGCGCGCACCGCTGAGATCGAGTCGTTCTGGGCGAGGTGCATCAGATGCTCGATGACGCGGCGGGGACTGTCCTCAAAAACGCCCTCAATGGCTGCGGCGCGCACGGTGGCATCCGGATCGTCGAGCGCGGAATGGACGATGGCGCTGAAGTCTAGCTCGAAGTTCGTCTCAGCGGTCTCCACCAGGCGTGTCACCAGCGCGCAGCGGCGTGCGACGGGCATCTCGCCCCACAACACGCGGAATTGGGCGAGGTATGCGCCGTCAAGATCGGAGAGCGCGTAGATCGCTTCGGCGGTGAACAATGCGTCAGGATCGCGCAGTTGGGCGACTGTGCGCTGGAAACGGGCGTTGCGCTCCTCTTCGTTGATGGCCCCGTGAATCATGCTTGCCACTTCGCTTTCTGTTGCCTAGGGGGAATCCAGTTCAAATCGCACCCGATGGGTTGTGAGTCTTGAGTCGAGAGTCTTGAGATAGCCCCCTTCTTGACTCAATACTCCTGACTCAAGTCTCGTTGCCCACAGCAGTAGCGCGATGTGTTTCGGCTCCCTTTTATCTGATGCTGTCAATGTTGATCGGGTTGAAGATGTCGTTCAGCACGGTAAAGAAGATGAGGCCGAGCAGCAACATCACGCCGATCAGGTGGATCAGTCCTTCGCGCTCCGGTTTCATCGGCTTGCCGCGAATGATCTCAATGACCACAAAGAGGATGCGCCCGCCATCCAGCCCAGGGATGGGCAACAGGTTGGTGAGGCCCAGGGCCACGCTGATCATCGCGGCGAAGAGCACGATGGGGTACATCTCCCCTTCGTCGAGACTCTGCTCGAAGATGGGCGCACCAAGCTGGCCAATGCCCACCGGGCTGACTGGTCGGGCGGTCTCCAGGGCAACATCGCCCCGGATCAAGTCCTGCACGAACTCGGCCATCAGGCGATGCAGGTCTATGAACTGATCCACGCCGGTGTTGATGGCTTCCCCCAGGGGCAGGGCGCGCGTGTAGGTGTGCGCGTTGCGGTTGACTGCCGTCACGCCAATGGCCGACGGCTCGACTCCGGCGATGCCGATACCGATGCGCACCACGCCGCTGCTGTCGGGGCGCGGGGTCACGGGCAGATCGAGGCGCTCGCTGCCGCGCAGGACAGTGATCACGATCTCTTCGTGGTTGTGCGCCTGGGTGTAGTCTTGAAGCTGCTTGATGCTGCTGATCTCGATGCCGTCCACGGCTACGATCAGGTCTTCGGGCAGGAAGCCGGCGTCGTAAGCGGGCATGTTGCGCTCGACCGAGTCAATGTAGACGCGCTCAACTACCCGACCAATCTGGTCGGTCACGTTCAGGGTAGTCTCGAACGTTGCGGCGTCGCGCTTGACTCGCAGCGTGACTGCTTGATTGAGATTGTCGGTGATCAGACGGTTGAAAGCATCAGCGGATTCGACTTCCTGCCCGTTGACGGCGGTGATGATGTCACCTGGTTGCAGCCCGGCCTCTGCCGCCACTGAAGCAGGCTCTATGTCGTAGACGGTGACATCGGCGCGGGCGAAGGGCTGGCCAACCAGGGCAACGAAGACGAACAACAGCAGCGCCGC
>JAGPFT010000112.1 GCA_018056405.1 Anaerolineae bacterium | reverse complement strand
CCGGTGTGGTGCTCGCTGAGCGGGCGACATTGCAGCAGCGAGATGCGATACACCGGGCGCGGCCAGGATCGGGGGACTTCGATGGCGAACTCGATGTCCACCGGGTGCTGGTAGCGCGTTTCCAGGAAAGTGAGCAGGTTGCGCATGGTGCCGGTGAAGGTGGCATCGCGCGCCAACCCGTCGAAGGTGAAGACCAGCCGCGATGGGTCTACACTGCCGGGCTTGGAGATGAAGGGTTGCAGGTGCTGTCCATCGTCGAGCGCCGCCGCCAGGCGCAGCGCCGGGAAATCGGGGCCGATCACCTCGCCAATGGGCAGCGTTTCGAGCGTGTTCTCCTCCAGATTGAGCACGTCAATCAGGTGCTGCGAATAGTGGCGAAGCTGCTCGATGCGCGTTTCCGGGCGTAGATGGGGATGAGAGAGGGCGATCATGCGGGCGTAGTCGTTGTCAGTGCGCTCGACGGCGCGCGTGCCCAGCCCGCAGACCAGGCGCAGCAGGCCGTCTTCGCGGCGAATCTTGGCCGACCAGCGGAACGGGTTGCGGCTGAAGCCTACCCCGGCAATCATCGGGAAGTAGTACGGCCCACAACGCTGCCCTTCGACCTTCTGGATCAGAATGGCCATGCGCTCGTCGAAGTCCACCAGACCCATGCGCTGGCGATAGATCAGCGCGTCGGGGCTGAGCGTGCTGGCGTAAATCTTGAGGATCACATCTTTGGCGGCGCGGAAGTTTTCTTCCGGCGAGCCGCTGTTGGGCAGGAAGAAGCTGTCGTACTTGCCGGCGAACGACGTGGCAAAGCTGTCTTCGAGCAGGCTCGACGAACGGAAGATGAGCGGCGTCGGGCCGATATACTCCATCAGGGCGCGCAACTCCTCGGCGATGGGCGGCGGCAGTTCGGCCTGGCGGTAGCGCTCGTAGATCATCGGGTAGTCGTTGACGATCTCCTCGCGGGACTTGTACTTTTGGTTCATGATCGCGTGGAAATCGTTGTAGCCGTGTACTTCGTAGAACACATCCGAGCCGACGTAGTACGAATCCGGGATGGTGATCTGGTCGGGGTCCAGGCCGGTAGAAGCGCCGGCGTGCTGCAATAGCTTCCAGGCCAGCAGCATCCCCGCTGCCTTGCCGCCGATCTTGCCGCGCCCGATGCGCCGCGCGCGGATGTCCTTGAGGTCTTCGATGGTGAAGACTTCTTTAGCCAGGCGCACGAAAGCCAGGTGATCGCTGATCATGCCCTTGATCAGCACGACGATGATCTCGCGCAAGTGGTGCTGAACTTTGGCCCGCTCATCCGGGGGCAGGCGCTCGTATCGCTCGCCTTCCGAGAAGAGCAGGTCCCAGGGGGCGATCTCCGGGTTGAAGGTGAGGCGCACCTCGCGGTCTGGCTCGCGCTGGTGCAGCGTATCGGCCAGAATCTGCTCGAACAACTCGTAGGGCAGGTTGTAGGCGAAGTAGAAGTCGGTCAGGTGGGCGCGAATGTAGCGCACGCGCTTGTCCCAATCCGCCGGCGATTCCTGGAACAGGGGATCGCTCAGCCCCTCGCGTTTCTGCGATTCGATGGCTTTCTGGTGTACTTCGCGCTCAAAGTCGTCTTCGCTGATGATCCCGCGCCCGAACAATTCTTCGCGCATCCGCTGACGAATCTTGTGGCTGAGGACGGGGTACTGCGAGATGACAAGGTAGAGCTGGAGTACCTTAGGCATCTGCTGGTTGTCCGAGAAGGAGCTGGTTTCTTCGAACATGATCCTCATGGGTGGGGCAAGTAGACTTTCTTCTGCTTCACTTTTAACAGGTCTGGGGCGAAAAAACAAGATTCCGCGTGGGCGATTGGCGGCGTGTTATAGGGGCGCAGGCGCTCCAACGCCAGACTTCCGAAGTTTTCAGAAACTTCGGAAGTCTAGGGCGGGGCCGCATCGCATACGCCCCCGCACGCCCCTCCCTCTGGCCCCCTCCCCGGTCTGTACAGCAAGCCAGGGAGGGGGAAAACGTCCCATCCGGCGGTCCAAGTCCCCCTCTCTAGCTTTGCTGGAGAGGGGGATTTAGGGGGTGAGGCGTGTCGCCATACGCCTCTACGGGAGCTTGCTCCGCCGAAGGCTGGCGGCGAACCCTCGGCCCCCTGACGCCACTGCAAGATGCGGTATAATGGCAGGCCACGAGCCGAACGCACCGGCATCAGGAGATCATGTGACCGCAACCCTGGCCGCAGACCTGGAACAGACGATCCTGGCCCATCGCCCCCTGGACATTGATGTATCCTGGGCGGGCGAGATCGTCTTCCCGTATTATGCCGGGCTGTCCGTTCGCAACCTGGCGCATACCGTCGTCCGGCTGATCGGTGGTGTGGCGGCCAACGAGCGGCTGGGCAAGTCGCCACTGGACACGCGGCTGTGGGCGTCGCTGGATGGCCGGGTGCGGCGCGTGGTGCTGTTCATCACCGATGGGCTGGGCTGGCGGCTGTTGCAGGAGATCATGGCCGAGGACGCGGCGACCGCCCAGGTGGTGGCTGACCTGGTTGGCGAAGGCACGCTGACCCCGCTGACCTCCATTGCGCCCAGCACGACCGCCGCCGCATTGCCCTCAATTTGGAGCGGGGCGGGGCCGGCAGCGACCGGCATGGTCGGCACGCGGCTGCTACTGCGCGAGTTCGGCGTGCTGGCGAGTTTGCTGCATTACCGTCCGCTGGCCGGCAAACATCGCAGCGAAGTGCTGGAAGACTGGGGACTGGATTTCGAGACCTTCCTGCCGGTGGAGACGGTGGCTGAGGCGCTTGCCGCGCGGGCTATCCCAACCTATGCGCTGCTGCAGAAAGACCTGTACGGCAGTGGGTTGTCGCGGGTGATGCATCGCGGTGTCAAGCAGGTGGTGCGCCATTACGGTTATACCGACCTGTGGATCGAGCTACGCAACCTGCTGCACGCTACGCGCCGCAACCGCTGCTTCATCAGTGCCTACTGGGGGGCGATAGACGGCGTATCGCATCTCTTTGGCACTGTGACCGAGCAGGCGGTTGCTGAGGTGCGTTGCCAACTGCGCGACCTGCGCGATGTACTGTTGGGGCCGGGCGTCGGCGACCGGCGCACGCTGTTCATGCTGGTGGCTGATCACGGCCATTCGCCAGTGCGCGAGCATCTCGACCTGAGCGCGCACCCGCCCCTGGCCGAGGCGCTGCGCTGTGGGCCGGGCGGCGAGGGCCGCTTCGCGCATCTGTACCTGCGCCACGACTACTGCGCGGGCGTGCGCGACTATGTGCGCGAATGCTTGGGCGACCGCGTGGCGGTCTTCGACCCGGCAGAAGCGTTGCGAGCGGGCCTCTTCGGCCCGGAAGCGCCTTACGCCGAGACTGGCCCGCGCCTGGGCGACCTGACTCTGGTTGCCCGCGAGGGGGTGGTGCTTGATGAGAAGTCGCGCGCCGGCTCTGCGTCGGCCAGCCGGCACGGGGGGCTGTCGGCGCGCGAGATGCTGGTGCCGCTGGTCATGCGCATGATGTAAGTGGCGGAGGGGTCGTCAGTCATCGGTGATCAGTGATCTGTTGTCAGTTCTCGGTGATCAGTCAGATCGCCGCGCCTGAACTGGCAGCCGATGACTGGCGACTGATAACCGGCAACCAATCACCAACAACCGACAACTTGACGACTGACAACCGATCACCGAAAAAGGAACACCTATGCAGAACTTGCTGAAGCGGCTGCTCGGAGAGGCGGGGACACCGACCCGCTCTGTACTCGATCCGGCGCAGCAGGAGATCAACGCGCTGCTGGAGACGGGAGCGACGGCTTATGAGCAGGGCTTCAACGACACGGCGTTGGAGGTTTACCAGCGCGGGCTGACGCTGGCCCGCACCGCCGGCGAGAAGGCCAGCGTGGAGTATTTCCTGAGCGGGATCGCGTCCGTGCATGTGGATCGGCGCAACTTTGAGGCGGCGCGTCCCGCCCTGGACGAGGCGCTGCAGATCGCCCGCGAGCAAAACGATCCGCGCGCCCTGGCTCGCTGCCTGAACAATCTCGGCTCGTTCTACGCTGCACAGGAGCAGTGGAGCGTCGCCCAGACGTACCACCAACAGGCGCTCGATGAGGCGCGGCGGGCCAATCATCCCGAAAGTATCGTTCTGACGCTGGAGAACCTGGCGAAGGACTACCTCCAGCAGGACAACCCCAGCTACGCGCAGCATCTGCTGAAAGAGGCGGTGGTCATCGCTCAGGCAGGCGGGTTGAAGGGGATCGCTCCGCGTGTGGTAGGGTTGCTGGCCGAGGCGACGCTGGCTGTCGGCGAGCGGGCCAACGCGCAAAAGCTCTTGCAGCAGGCCGTGTATCTGGCGCATCAGACGGGCCAGGAGGAGCAGGAATTGCGCTGGCTGCAAGTGTTGGCGCACGTGGAATTGGGCAATGGCGAGTTCACCCAGGCGATCAGTCACCTGCAAGCCGCCGAAAACCTGGCGCTGCGCCTGGGCAATCAGCCGGTCGAGTTCTTCATGAACAGCGCGCTCGACCTCACCGCCGCCTACCAGCGCAGCGGCAACAGCGCTCAGGCCGAGGAGTACGCCACGCGAGCGCTGGCCCAGGCGCGCAGCACCGGCAACGCCGCCCACGAAGCGATGGCCCTCACCCGGCTGGGCATGGCCGCGCACGGGATGGGCGACTTCGCCCGCGCACAGAGCTTCCTGGACGAGGCGCTCAAGTTCTACGAGGATGGTCGCCTGGATGACCGGAGCGAGCATCTGCAAATCCTGCTCACGCTGGGCACCTCAGCCATGCGCCTAGGCGATTATGAGCGGGCGATGGGCTATGTGCAGCGCGCCTTGACGCTCATTGGGGAGGGCATCGAGGTGAATCGTCGGGCGGAGGTCTACCACCTGCTGGGCAGCCTGGCCAACCAGCGCGGCGACCGCAGCGCGGCATTGGAGCATTGGGGCGAGGCGCTGCGCCTGCTGGAAAACGGCCAGGGTACCGCTCACCACGCTCAGATCGCCCGGCTGCGCTGCGACATCGCCCAGGCGCGCCGCGAATCCGGCGACCTGAAGGGGGCGTTGGATGAATACGAGAAGGCGCTCATGCTGCTCAACCACATCGCGCACCCGCCAACACGCGGGCTGGTGCTGGCCAACGCGGCCACGCTCTACACCGAGCTTGGCGACGTGGACACGGCGCAGGCGTTCTATGACGAGGCGATAGGCATCGCTCAGGCTTCCGGCGACCGGCGGGCGGAGAGCCTGCGTCTGGGCAATCTCGGCTGGTTCTGCTCGTTGACGGGCCGCTTGCAGATGGCGATTGACCGGCTGGAGCGGGCGCTCGCCCTCAGCCGCGAGCTAGGCGACACGCTGATGGTCGCCGTGCAGACCAATAACCTGGCCCGCACCTACCACTTCCTGGAAGACTACAGCACTGCGCGCACGCTGTTCAAACAGGCAACGGCGGCGGCGACTGCCCTGGGCAACACGCGCTGGCTGGCCCTGTTCCAGGCGGACATGGCCGAGACGCTCATCGCCCTGGGCGACTTGGATGAGGCGCGCGCGCTGCTCGAAGCAGCGGTGGCCGGCAGCGAGCAGACGGACGACCTGGAGACGAGTTGCCGGGCGAAGGCGCGGCTGGCCGCCCTGTACGTGCGTTTAGGGCGGCTGGATGAGGCGGTCGCCCTGGCCTCTGCTGCCGAGAGCCAGGCGCGCAAGATGTTCTACCAGCGCGGCATGGCCGAGGCCGCTGTCGCGCTGGGCGACGCGGCCCGCGCCCGCGACGATATGGCCCTCGCGCGCAGATACTACGCCGAAGCACACCGCCTGTACACGATTCTCCACTCGCCGCTGGCCGAGCGCCTGACCGCGTACCTGCCGGACGGAGCCGGGAAGTCCCCAGAGGGGGCGAAAGGCACTGGCGCAGCATAGGGGATGTAGCGCGGAAAGAGACTTCCGAAGTTCTCGAAACTTCGGAAGTCGGTTCTACGCCCCACCTACGGGTAAATGCCGCGCGTAAGGGTCGCATCGCTGACGCGCTTGATCGCCGTAATCTGGGCGGCGGTGCGCATGTCCACCCCGTACTGGCTCTGGGTGCGCACCACTTCGTCGTAGGCGCGGATCAGAATGCGCCGAAGCTGGCGATTGACCTCGTCCACATCCCAGAAGAACGACTGCAAGCCCTGCACCCACTCGAAATAGGAGACGGTCACGCCGCCAGCATTAGCCAGGATGTCCGGGATGACCACGATCCCCCTGCGGGCGAAGATGTCGTCTGCTTCGGGCGTCGTTGGGCCGTTGGCTCCCTCGACGATCAGGAAGGCGCGCACGTCTTCGGCGTTGTCGCCGGTGAGCTGGTTTTCCAGCGCGCAGGGGGCCAGCACGTCGCAGTCGAGGGCCAGCAGTTCGGCGTTGGAGATCGGGTCGGCATCCGGGTAGCCCTTGAGCAGATGGTGCTCGCTGGTCGCCGTGTAGGCCAGCACGTGGGGGATGTCCAGCCCCTCGCCGTTGAAGTAGCCGCCGCTGATGTCGCTGATGGCGACCACCTTGTAGCCCAGGTCATAGGCGATGCGCGCCGTGTGCGAGCCGACATTGCCGAAGCCCTGGACGGCCACGCGAATCTGCGCCGGATCGTCGTGACCCATGCGGTGCAGCGCCTCGTCCATGCAGATGACTACGCCGCGCCCGGTCGCCTCGGTGCGGCCCTGGCTGCCGCCGATGTGGATCGGCTTGCCGGTGACGATGGCCGGGACGGAATAGCCGACGGTCATGCTGTAGGTGTCCATGATCCAGGCCATCGTCTGGGCGTTGGTGCCCATGTCGGGGGCGGGGATGTCACCGTGCGGGCTGATGAAGAGCGAAATCTCGCTGGCGTAGCGGCGGGTCAGCCGTTCTAGCTCGCCCATGCTCAGCGCGTAGGGGTCGCAGATGACGCCGCCCTTCGCCCCGCCGAAGGGCAGGTTGACCAGCGCGCACTTCCAGGTCATCCACATGGCCAGGGCGCGCACCTCGTCAATGTCCACGCGCAGGTCATAGCGGATGCCGCCTTTCGACGGCCCCAGCACGGTGTTGTGATGCACGCGGTAGCCGGCGAACATGGTGATGTCGCCGTTGTCCATGCGCACGGGGAAACTGACATGCAGTTCGCGCTTGGGCACCCGCAGAAAAGTTTTGATCCCCTTCGGTAACTTCAAATACTCAACGGCGCGATCATATTGGGCTAATGCCACTTCATAAGGATTTATTTGGTGGGTTGCCTGTGCCGGTAGTCCCATGTTGGTCATCTGCTCCTTGCTTCTCGCTGCGCTGTCCGGTGGCGATTGAGTCCCTGGGTCGGGAGTCCGGAGTCGGTAGCGCCACGCGCCCTCATGACCTCGGACTCCCGACTCACAACTCGCTCCTGGCGATCAGCCGGCGGCAGGGGCCTCGCCCGTCTGGACGGTGAAGCGAACGATCTTCTCCATTGCGTTGTCTACGTAAATCTCTACCTGCCACTCGCCTTCCGCCCAGAAGACCGCGCCCTGCGCCTCCCAGTCCAGGCCGAGCACCACGTCGGTGACCGTCTCGCCCGCTTCCAGCGGGTCGGTGACGTAAACTTCGCCTCCCGGCCCGGTGAAGGTGGCCGACACGACTAACTCGCGGTTGTGCGTGTTGAGCCGGACGACCACGTTCAGGTCGTCGTCGCCGCGAAAGGTCGTCGTCTTGACCAGTTCATCGGGCGTGGTGCCGTCGCCGGAGGCGGTGTACACGTCGCGGACGAGCGCGCCGCTGCACGCGGTCAGCAGGGCGGTGAGGGCGATAGCTCCCACGAGCAGGGGCAATCGAGCGAGCTTACGGTTCATGCGGGGCATCCCTCCTGGTGAGCGCGCCTCGCCTGCGCGGCGACGCGCGGGGTTGGGGCGTGTCCATGCTGTCAGCAATACACGCGCTGGTGTGGATTTCATCATACCGTAATTCGGGCGGGCGCGACACTTGTGGGGGAGCGGGGGGCGCATTCGCTTTTTGGGGCAGTGATCTTGAGCCGCTGAGATGACGAGGGCGCGGAGGGGAAAGTCGGAAAAGCTCTGAGGCTTTCTCTGCGACCACTGCGCGCTCTGTGAGGGACCGGTTGAGAAGCC
>JAGPFT010000111.1 GCA_018056405.1 Anaerolineae bacterium | reverse complement strand
GACGGTGACGCGCTTCAGCCCGGCATCGCGCAGCGCTTCGGCGTGCTGGCCCAGCAGGGAGCCGTTGGTGGTCATGGCCAGGTCGTCCAGCCCGTCGAGCGCGGCAAGCTGCGCCACCAGCCGCTCGATCTCGTGGCGGACGAGCGGCTCGCCCCCCGTCAGGCGAATCTTGCGCGCCCCCAGCCCGATCAGAATGCGGGCGACGCGAGCGATCTCTTCAAAGGTGAGCAGGTCGCTCTTGGGCAGGAAGCAGTAGCGCTCGCCGAAGACTTCTTCGGGCATACAGTATGCGCAGCGGAAGTTGCAGCGATCGGTGACCGAAATGCGCAGATCGCGGAACGGCCTGCCCAGGCGGTCTTGGAGGATGGGGGAGGTGTTTGCTTCAGTCACGCGCACAATCCCGGCCAATTTCAAAGACGGTTGTCATGATTATACACCACCCGGCCCGATTCTCCAGGCGCGCCGCCGGCGCATCCAGGGTAATCGCATCAACTTTCGGCGTGCAAAGCCTTACCTCACCTCCTGGCTTCGCTGCGCTCAGCCTGTCCTCCTCTCCACACGCGGAGAGGAGGACGCCCCCGCCGGCAGCGAGGCGATCTGCTGCGCCGTCCCGCGCCCTGAGTGCCTGGCACAGCCCCCTCGCCGCGTGTGGAGAGGGGGCGGCGAGGCCCACGCCAGGGGGCCGAGCGGGGGTGAGGTCCACCAGCTCAGCCCCAGCCTCTTTTGATGCGATTACCCTGCCGGCGCATCTGGTCTACCTGGCGCTGCATGAAGGATCGCACGCGCTCAACCGCCGCTTCGTCGCCCTCGATGACCAGGCAGTCGCGCGGCACAGCGACGAGGCCCAGGTGATCCGGCTCCAGCGCCTCGATGGTCGCCGTCCAGCCGTCCCCGCCGACAGACAGGGCTTCGGTCGGCGCGCCGCCGGCCTGGATCAGATAGTCCATCACCCGGAAGCGGGGCAGCAGGCGCAGCTCGATAGTCACGCGCATGAGGTATCCCTCGGCCCGGCATGTCCGGGCGCACCGCGATCATAGCAGGGAAGGATAGGGGAGTCCAGAGGCGAAGGTAGGGGGGCACGTGCCAAACCTGTCAGGCAACAGGGTCGCGCTCCTTAGCCTCACCCCTGCTCGGCCTACTGAGGCGGGCCGAGCAGGGGGTGAGGTCCGTAGGGGTGTATTGCGATACGCCCCTACGCGGGGCGAGGCTGGGGGTGAGGCTACTGCCCGCGTCACACCGACCAAAATCACCTCCAACTGGTGACAGTTGGGGATTGTTTTTTCGGGGGCAGGCCAGTACGATGAGGACTATACAGCGCGCCGTGCGCCATTCAGGAACCTTAGAGGAGAAGGTAAAACGGTTATGGCAACGTTCACAAAAGACCCGTCTTTGGAAACAACCAACAGTATGTTAGCCACCACGCTCGCCCTGTTCGACACCGCCTTCGAGCGCCTGCAGCTTGACGAAGGCATCGCCGCCATCATGCGCCAGACCGAGGTCGAGATGACGGTCACCGTGCCGATCACCAGCGACGATGGCCGCATCATGACCTTCAAGGGCTACCGCGTGCAGCACTCGTCGGCGCGCGGGCCGGCCAAAGGCGGCATCCGCTACCACCCCGACGTGGACATTGACGAAGTGCGCGCCCTGGCCATGCTCATGACGCTCAAGTGCGCCGGCGTCAACATCCCCTTCGGCGGGGCCAAGGGTGGCGTCTGTGTGAACCCGGCCCAGCTTTCGCAGCACGAGCTAGAACGGCTCACCCGCCGCTTCGCCAAAATGATCGCGCCCATCCTCGGCGGCAAGCGCGACATCCCCGCCCCAGATATGAACACCAACGAGCAGACGATGGCCTGGCTGATGGACGAAATCTCCTCCATCCAGGGCTACTACAGCCCGGAGATCACCACCGGCAAGCCGATCATCCTTGGCGGGTCGGAGGGTCGCGCCGAGGCGACCGGACGCGGCGTGGCTATCGCCACCATCGAGTTGCTGCGCAAGCTGAACCGCGATCCACAGCAAACGCGCGTCGTCGTGCAGGGCTATGGCAACGTGGGCTACCACGCCACCAACATCCTGGCCAGTGAGCATGGCTGCAACATCATCGCCATCAGCGACGTGTCGGACGCGATCTACAATCCCAAGGGGCTGGACCTGGCCGCGATCAACGCGCACGTGGCCCACAGCCCGGGCCGTCTGCTGAAGGGCTACGCGGGCGACGTAGAGCACATCTCCAACGCCGAGCTGCTCACCCTGGACACCGACGTGCTGATCCCGGCGGCCATCGAGAACCAGATCACGGTCAAGAACGCCGCTCAGATCAAAGCCCGCATCATCGTCGAAGGGGCCAACGGCCCGACGACCTTCGAGGGCGACACCATCCTGCGCGAGCGCGGCATCCATGTGGTGCCGGACATCCTGGCCAATGCCGGCGGCGTGATCGTGTCCTACTTCGAGTGGGTGCAGGACTTGCAGTTCTACTTCTGGGACATTGACGAGGTACGCACCCAGCTTTACAAGAAGATGAGCCGCAGCTTCGAGCAGGCGTGGGCTGTGGCCAACGAGCGCGGGTTGGACTTCCGCTCGGCGGTGTATCTGCTGGCCGTGCAGCGCGTCGCCGATGCCATCCAGAAGCGCGGCTTCGTCTCGTCCGGCAGCTAGCGCGCCGGGCTGCTGGCTCAAACGCGAGTGCTGATGAGATTTGACGTTCATGACGGATAATACGCGCAAATGTCATGTAGGGGCGGGTTTGCAAACCCGCCCCTACAAGCGGTTGCCGATCATGATCGTCAAGGCGCATTAGGGGCGTATTGCGATACGCCCCTACGCGATCCCACCCCCTGGCGTAGGGGTGCTGCTCTGCTGCGCCCCAGGGCGGGGCAGAGCGCCGCCCCTACGTGACCTCACCCCCGCTCGGCGCTAACGCGCCTCGCCGCCCCCTCTCCATCCGAATGGAGAGGGGGCAAGCCGAGCGCAGCGAGGCTGGGGGTGAGGTCATCTGCCCCATGACTTTTGCCCAAATGTTCCACCGCGCTATATAATCCGCAGCACCTTCAAGCGGGATCAGCGGACTCCAACCCGACATGTCTGTGGTTGACGACGTGAAAGCGCGTCTCGACATTCTTGATGTTGTCTCCGGCTACGTCAGTCTCCAAAAGGCGGGGCGCAACTTCAAGGCGTTGTGCCCTTTTCACCAGGAGAAGACGCCGTCGTTTGTCGTGTTCCCCGACACGCAGACGTGGCGCTGCTTTGGCGCGTGCGCTGAAGGCGGCGATGTCTTCAGCTTCGTCATGAAGGCCGAAGGTTGGGACTTCGGCGAAGCGCTGCGCGTCCTGGCCGAGCGCGCCGGCGTCGAACTGAAGCCGCTCACGCCCGCCCAGCAGCAGCAAGCCAGCGAAAACGAGCGCCTGCAAGGGCTGCTCGAAGAGACCGCGCGCTTCTTCCACGAGCAACTTCTCACCGCGCCCGCTGCCCAGGGCGCGCGCGATTACGTGGACGGGCGCGGGCTGCGCCCGGAGACAGTCACCGCCTTCCAGCTTGGCTACGCGCCGGACGACTGGCGTCAGGCCCTCCAACACCTGCAGATGCTCGGCTACACTCAGGACGAGGTTGTGGAGGCGGGAGTGGCCATCCGCAACGAGCAGGGCAATGTCTACGACCGCTTCCGCCACCGCCTGATCATCCCCATCCGCGACGGGCGCGGGCGCACGGCGGGCTTTGGGGCGCGGGCGCTGGAGAAGGACGCCGTGCCCAAGTATCTCAACTCGCCGCAAGGCCCGCTCTTCGACAAAGGTCGCCTGCTCTACGGGCTGGACGTGGCCCGTCGCGCCATCCGCGAGACGGAGACGGCAGTCATCGTCGAGGGCTACATGGACGTGCTGCAGGCGCACCAGGCGGGCTTCAGCAACGTCGTGGCCCAGATGGGCACGGCGCTCACCGAAGACCAACTGCGCCAGCTTAACCGCTACGCCCGCCGCCTGATCCTGGCCCTCGACCCGGACGCCGCCGGCATCAACGCCACCATGCGCGGGCTGAACGTCGCCCGCGAGACGCTCGATGGCGAGCGGGTGGTGACTTTTGATCCGCGCGGGATGATGCGTTACACTGGCCTGCTAGAGTTGGACATTCGCGTGGTCGTCCTGCCGGAAGGCAACGATCCCGATGACCTGATCCGGCACGATCCGGCGGCGTGGGAAGCCCTGTTGGCGCAGGCCATTCCGGTGGCGGACTACGTGATCCAGCAGGGCACGGCGCACCTGACCGCCCAATCGTCGCCCCAGGAGCGCGAGCAGGCGGCGCGGACGTTGCTGCCCATCCTGACCGCGACCGAGAGCGACATCCAGCGCAGCAGCAACATTCAGGCGCTGGCTCGGCGCGTGCGCATTGACGAGCGCGTCCTCATCCAATGGTCGCAGCGTCGCCAGGCAGCGCGGGCGCGGGCGCTGCCTTCGTTGCGCGAGCAGCGGCGGTTGGCCGGGCGGCCAGCCCCCGCGACTGCGCCCGCCGGCCCGCCCGGACAGTCTGCGCTGCGCGAAGGGTTCTGCCTGCGCCTGTTGCTCGAACAGCCGGAGCGCCTGTATGCGGCCAACCGGCTGCTGCGCGAGTTGCAGAGTGACAGTGCGTTGCTGGCCGACGTGCTGGCCCCCCTGAAGGCGGAGGATTTCACCCGCCCGGACTATCAAGCGATCTTTCAGGTGTTGGCGCGCGCGCTCGACCAACACGAGGCGGAGCCTATCGAGTATTTCTACGCGCACCTGTCGCCGGAACTGCGCGCCGTCGTGGACGAATTGCGCGTGACGCCGGAAGAAGAGCTGGATCAGGCGTTGCCCGGAGCGCTGCGCACCGAATTGCGCTCGATCAGGCGCGAGCAGGCGCGGCTCAACGCCCTGCCCGAACCCAATACGCGCGTCTGGCTGCAAGAAGTCCTGGCGCTGCGCCAGCGTCTCTTGGAGCGGCAGCGCAACGAGTTATATTTCATCCAGCAAGATGCTCAGGTGCTCAGCGGTGACCTGACCGGTGCCGGGTATCATGAAGCGCTGCAAGCCAACAACCGCGCCATGCAGATTATCGCCAAGACGCTGCGCGAGGTTAACGGCCTGCGAGGGCCGTAACCCGCTGAGAGTGCGTGCGAAGGTTGTCTGGCAGCTTCGACGCGGCAGGGCCAGCCTCGCCGCCCCCATCGTGGAGAGGGGACAAGCTGAGCGCAGCGAGGCGGGAATAAGGCTGGATTGATGACAATAGCTCGCCCATCCACTGCGGTCGGCAAGGACGTGCTCACGGAAGATGCCCGGAGATCATGGCTAACGTACCACGCACCAGCCCCAACGACGAGACACCCAGGGCGATCCGCGATCTGATCGAGAAAGGCCGCCGCGACCGGCACCTCAATGAGAGCGAGGTTCTGGCGCTGTTCGACGACCCGGACAGCGAAGAGGCACAGGCCCTCTTTGACCAGCTAGAGGAGTGGGGCGTCGAGATTCTCATTGACGAGCACAGCGCGCTCGATCTCGGCGAGCCGCTAGTGCCCGACCTGGACGCCAGCGACCTGGATGTCCACGACCTGGACGCCAACGACCTGGAAAGCCTCGACAACGGCCTCGACGTGGCTCGCCTGGAGCCATCTGTCCTCGCCGACGATCCCGTGCGCATGTACCTCAAGGAGATCGGGCAGGTTCAGCTTCTGGACCCCGACCGCGAGACCTGGCTCTCCTCGCAGATCGCGGCCTGCCATCTGCTCGACACCATGCGCCAGCGCCTTGCCACCGAGCGCGGCGACGGCGCTCCCCCGCCGGACGCGGCAGACGTGCTGGCGGCGCTGTATGCGTACCTGCTCGACCATTGGGAGGCCACCCTGCAATGGATCGCCACTTTTAACCTGGAGCCGCCGGTCGTAGACTTGCTGATCGGCGAGGCGCAAAGCCTGCGCCGGTCGTGGAACGGCGCGGAGCCGTCCTATGTCCGGGCCTATCTGGAGAACGGCGAATGGGGCCGGGACGAGAACTGGAACCACGTCGCCGAGCACCTGTTCAACGTGTTCCAGGCGCTGTACCTCATTCCTGCCCCCTTCCAGGAGCGGCTTGCCGCCGCCTACAGCGCCGAAGCCAACTGGCCGAGCTACGAGATATTCAACGCCTGGCTGGACGAGAATCGCGCCCAGGCCAATGCCCTGGCCGAGCACGAGTTCGCCCAGGCTGCCGAGCGCGGCCCGGCGGCTGCCGAGGCGCTCACCCGCGCCAACTTGCGCCTGGTCGTCAGCGTCGCCAAGCGCTACATGGGGCGCGGCATCAACTTCCTGGACTTGATCCAGGAGGGCAACATCGGCCTGCTGCGCGCCGTCGAGAAGTTCGACCACACCAAAGGTTTCAAGTTCAGCACCTACGCCACCTGGTGGATTCGCCAGGCGATCAGCCGGGCCATCGCCGACCAGGCGCGCACAATCCGCATCCCCGTCCACATGGTCGAGACGATCAACCGCCTGATGCGCGTGCAGCGCGACCTGATCCAGAACCTCGGCTCCGAGCCGACCGCCGAGCAGATCGCCCTGGAAATGGACTTCCTGGACCCGGAGGATGTGGCCGAGATTCGCGCAGCGTGGGAGGCGGGCGAGAAACTGGAGGCTGGCCTGGCGCGCAAGCTGCGCCGCGCCGCCAACAAAGTCCGGCGCGTCCTGCGCATTTCGCAGGAGCCGATGTCGCTGGAGATGCCCGTCGGTCAGGAAGATTCCAGTCTGTTGGGTGACTTCATCGAGGATGACAAGATTCCCGGCCCGGTGGACGCTGCCGCCCGCCAATTGCTCAAGGAGCAGATTCGCGGGGCGCTGTCGGTGCTCAACACCCGCGAGCGCGAAGTCCTGGAGATGCGCTTTGGCCTGACCGACGGCCAGGAGCACACGCTCGAAGAGGTGGGGCGGCACTTCGGCGTGACCCGCGAGCGCATTCGCCAGATTGAGGCCAAGGCACTGCGCAAGCTGCGCCACCCCAACCGCAGCCATCCCCTGCGCGATTACCTGGAGCTATGAGCCGCTCTGCCCCGCCATGACTTCCTCTTCCACGCGCCCCACCTACTGCCCGCAATGCGGCGAGCCGCTGGCGCTGCGCACGGTCGGCTCGCGCGAGCGGCTCACCTGCCCAGCGTGCGGCTACGTTCACTACCGCAACCCCGTGCCCGGGGTGGGTATTCTGATCGAGATGGAGGGCGGCGTCGTGCTGATCAAGCGCGGCGGGCATATCAAGCAAGGGCTGTGGGCGCTGCCGTCCGGCTACATCGAAGCCGACGAGAGCGTGGAAGAAGCGGCTGTCCGCGAGGCACGCGAGGAGACCGGCCTCGAAATCCAGCTTGAAGACCTGGTAGGCATTTACTCGTTCCCCGAAGGCCCGCCCACCAGCGGCATCATCGTCTTCTACCGGGCGCGACCGGTCGGCGGGGCATTGCGCGCCGGCGATGACGCGCTGGACGTGCGCGTGTTCCAGCCGGACGATGTGCCCGAACTGCCCTTCCGCACGCACCGCCAGGCCATCCAGCGCTGGTTGGCTCTCCGCCAACGCGCCCCCTACACGTCGGAGGAGCGGGCGGTTGGCTTCCATATCCGCGAGGCAGAGCCAGGCGACGCCGAGGCCGTGCTCGATCTGCTGCGCCTGGTGGACGCCAACGCCAGCCTGACGCCGGGCGACTGGGACGCCGCCCGCCAGCGGTTCGGCGAGCGGCAGACGGTCAGCGTGTTCGTCGCTCAGGCGAACGGCGCGCCGGGCCAGGTGATCGGCTTCGTGGCTATGTCACTGGTGCAGACGCTCACCGGCGGGCGCGGCTGGATTGACGATATGGCCGTTGCGCCCGGTTTTCGCGGCGAGGGCGTCGGCGCGGCTTTGCTCGAAGCGGCCTTGCGCCATGCTAACCGCCTGGCGCTGACTCACCTCTATGTGAACATCGCGCGCGGGAGTCCGCCGGCGCGCGCCTTCTACCAGGCCGCCGGCTTCCAGGAGAGCGCGATCACCTACCTGCGCCTTCACTGAGCGGGGGCGTTTACCTCACCCCCGCCTGGCCCACTGATGTGGGCCTCGCCGCCCCCTCTCCACG
>JAGPFT010000110.1 GCA_018056405.1 Anaerolineae bacterium | reverse complement strand
GGCCGTGGGGACGCTGCGCATCGCCGACATCGGCCTGCCGCCGCGCCTGCCGGAACTGGACGAAATCGCGCAGACGCTGGTGGACGCCGCCGAAGTGCGGGCGCGGCTGCCGCAGCGCCCGCGTGATAGCCACAAAGGGACGTTCGGCAAGGCGATGGTCGTCGCCGGCAGCCTGAACTACACCGGCGCGGCTTACCTGGCCGCCGCCGCTGCCTACCGCGCCGGCGCGGGGCTGGTCACCGTCGGCGCGCCGCAGATCATCGTGCCCGTGCTGGCCGGGATGCTGCCCGAAGCGACTTGGCTCCTGCTGCCGCACGACATGGGCGTGATCAACGAGGCCGCCGTCAAGGTGCTGCGCGCTGAACTGGCCGGCTACAGCGCCCTGTTGCTTGGCCCTGGCTTTGGCCGCGAAGATGTAACCGGCGAGTTCCTGCGCGAACTGCTGCACCCCCAGGAAGAAGTGCGTCATTCGCGGGCGATTGGCTTCGTGCCGGACGAGCCAGCCAGGGAGACGGAACGCACAGCCACCGATCTACCGCCGCTGATCATTGACGCCGACGGGCTGAACCTGCTCGCCGCGATGGATGACTGGCCACGCCTGCTCCCGCCCGGCACGATCCTCACCCCGCACCCCGGCGAATTCGCCCGCCTGGCCCGGCTGGATCGGGAGGAGGTGCAGGCCAACCGTCTCCCCCTGGCCCAGGCCAAAGCCGCTGAATGGAACTGCGTGGTCGTGCTGAAGGGAGCGTTCACCGTCGTCGCCGCGCCAGATGGACGGACGGCTGTTGAGCCGTTCGCCACATCCGCGCTGGCCAGCGCCGGAACGGGTGATGTGCTGGCTGGGGCCATCGCCGGGCTGCTGGCCCAGGGACTCGCGCCGTTCGACGCGGCACTGTGCGCAGCCTGGCTACACGGCATGGCGGGGGTGCGTGCGGCAGCGCTATTGGACACGCCGATCAGCGTCACGGCGGGAGATGTGCTGAAATTGCTGCCGGAGGCGCTGGCTCTGGCCGCGCGCGCCTGATCCCTCAGCCAGACGGAGCGGGGCGTATGCGCTATGCCCCGCCGGATTTCTCCCGCCAGACTTCCGAAGTTTTCGAAAACTTCGGGAGTCTGGGCTGGGCGTTCCACTTATGAGCGATCCGCCTGGCCGTACTGCCGTCCGGGGAGCTTACCTTTGCGGTTGTAGACGATGCGGCGCGCTTCAGGGGACATGCGAAAGCGTGCCAGGTAGAAGAAGATGCCGCCTTTGGTACGGCGCGTGCCCTCCATCGTCATCAGGCCCTCTTGGGCGTCCAGCGCCAGCGCCTCCTCCACAAGCGCCTGGGCGAACTGCGCGCCGCACAGGTAGACAATAGCTCCGATCTGGCGCAGCGGCTTTTCCTCGGTCTCCTCCAACCTGGCAGCGATCTCTTCGATGGTCTTGCGCTGGCGCGGCGTCAGGTCTTTGTCGAGGTCGGGCACCAGGTAGCTCACCGACAACCGCCGGCCGTGCAGATCGGCGCCGTTCAGTGCGTTCAGGGCGCGCGTAGCCTGCTTCTCTGAGGCCATTTCCACAACAGCCACCGGTTTGCCAGGGCGTTGCAGCGAAGTCTCCAGCCCTACAACCTCGCCATGCCCCGCAAACAGAGCGCGCAGTTCTTCTGCTGTCACCTGCTCGTCTAAGTTGGCCACAAACAACGCCGTTCCCATGAGTGTGCTCCTGATGAGATCTGACATTCAAGTCAGGTAATACGCGCAAGTGTCTTGTAGGGGCGAATTTGCCTTACAAGCGACTACCGATCATGATCGTCAAAGCGCATTATTGGTGCGAATCTCGTGCCAAAGGCCATCGCCGCGCGGCGATGGCCTTGCCCTCTGCGAGCGCATCCTCCAGCGACTCGCCTTTGATCTGCTCAAGCTGCTGTTGCACCTGCTCTAGCGGGCCGCGCACCGTCTCCCCCGCGCGGCGGCGGATGAGCCATCCGCGCTGGACGAGGGCCTCGCGCGTTTCGGCACCGCTGCGCGGTGAGAGCCAGGCCACCACCGGCACACTGACCACAAACCCGACGATCAAGCCGGCGACGAACTCCACCACCCCGACGCTCTGTTGCTCGCCCGCCATGCCCGCCTCCTTACGCCGTCTTCTTGCCCGAACCAGCGTGCGCCTTGCGCACGGTGCGCCGCAGCCCAAACACTTCGCGCAGCACGCCGCCAATTCCAGCCAACAGCGCCCCGGCCTTAATCACCGGCTCGACCACATTCTGGCTCATGAACTCAGCGGTGCCGCGCACGGTCGTCACCGTCTCGTTGGCGTTGTCCACAATGGGCTGAAGCTCGCTTTGCAACAAATTGACCAGCGCCGCAAGCTGGACGATGAGCACGATCAGGGCAACGCCCATCAACATGCCCTCCATCGCCAGCACAATGATGAAAATGTCGCGGATGAGGCCCACCCAGTTGGCCGCGTCGTCGGGGTCGGTCAGGATCGCCACCAACACCGCGCCAACCAGCCCAATCACGAATACCGCCACCACTACCGCCACACCCACCAGCGGCCAGAAGAACACCGAGCGCCCCTTGCCGCCTTCCGGCGTGACGCTATCCGCCGTGTCGTGCGGTGCGGCGAGCTGTTCCGGTTTATTCGTTTGTTGCGGCATGGTCGCCTACTCCCCTCAATGACGGGTCTGTGATCGAGACAGCCCGCACCCCTCAGCGCGCACGCGCGCCGCGCGCAGGTTGCCGGGTGAGAATACGCGCCGTGACGAGCGCCAGCCAGGCTCCCACCGTCGCCGGCAGCATGTGCAGCGGGCCGATGTCCAGCAGGGTAATGCCCAGAATCTCGCCGGCAGTGTGCCCCAGCGCAAAGCCGAGCCACGACGCCAGCAGGAACAGCGCCAGCCGCCGCGCGTCGCCGCCGCTGACCAGATGGTAAGCGGCCCCGTAGAGGGTAGCCACGATGACGCTGAACACAAAGGACGGACTCGGCATGTTCCCCTCGGCGGGCCGGTCTGGACGGCCACGCTCGTTCCCGGCCCCAGGCACCAACGCGCCTAAGTGTAGCACAGAGTGCCCGAACTCACGAGAAGGCGGTAGCCAGTTTACCTCACCTCCGCTCGGCGCTGGTGCGCCTCGCCGCCCCCTCTCCACGTTGGAGAGGGGGAAAGGCCGAGCGTAGCGAGGCTGGGGGTGAGGTTGATCGGTCGCCCTCTCAATGCTTCTCGCGCTGCTGTCCACCCCTACAGGCCTCTCCCCCTCAATCTCCCTCTCCAGCCGAGCTAGAGAGGGGGACTTGGGGCCACCGGTTGGGGCATTTCCCCCTCCCTGGCTCTGCCGGGGAGGGGGCCAGGGGGAGGGACCTTCCGCCGCACTAAGACTTCCGAAGTTTTTGGAAACTTCGGAAGTCTGATCGCCGAGCGCCCCTACAGGCCTCTCCCCCTCAGTCCCCCTCTCCAGCCGAGCTAGAGAGGGGGACTTGGATCGCCAGATGGGACGTTTCCCCCTCTCTGGCTCTGCCGGGGAGGGGGCCAGGGGGAGGGGCCTCCCGCCGAAATACAGACCTCACCCCCGCTCGGCGCTGACGCGCCTCGCCGCCCCCTCTCCACATGGAGAGGGGGAAAGGCCGAGCGCCGCGAGGCCAGGGGGTGAGGTTGATCGGTCGCCCTCTCAATGCTTCTCACGCTGCTGTCCGCCCCTAGGCCTCTCCCCCTAAATCCCCCTCTCCAGCCGAGCTAGAGAGGGGGACTTGCCCGCCCAACGCGGCGCTTTCCCCCTCCCTGGCTCTGCCGGGGAGGGGGCCAGGGGGAGGGGCCACTGCATTAGACTTCCGAAGTTTTCGAAAACCTCGGAAGTCTTACCGACTCCTCGACGCGCGCTGCACTTTCAGTCCGGCGCACATTACGTTAGAATGGGTGTGCAGGCCGAGAGAAGGTACTTGTGATGCCCCCGCCAGCGCATGTGCCAGATTGTGGAACGGAGCTAGAACGGACGAGCAACCGTGACGTTGATTGACCAGCGCATCCTGATTGACGCGCCCCCGCAAATCATCTGGGAGTTCATCTCCGACCCCTCCAAGCTCGTCGAGTGGCACGCCGGTTATATGAGCGTCTCGGTGCTCACCACCCAGCAAACCGGGCTGGGCACTCGCCGGCGCTGCGCTGTCGCTGGCAGCGGCAAAGATGTCATCGAGCAGATCACAGCCTGGGTAGACGGCCTGGGCTATGAATACGAGTTGATCGAGGGCGGGCCGTACCGCGCCATGCGCGGGCGCATCCGCCTGCAGCCGGGGCCGGACGGCACCAGCGTGCAGTGGACGGTCGAGTACCAGCCCAAAGGCCCGTTCGGATTCCTGCGCGACCAACTGAGCGGGCGCAAGCAGTTCGCGGCAATGATGGCCACCAGCCTGCGCGAGCTACGCCAGCAGGTGAACGCGCTCGGCCTGCGCATGGACGACGCCTATCGCGCCCGGCTGGGCATCCAGGAGCGGCTGAACGCTGCCGAACGCGCCCAGTACCAGCGCCGCCATCCTGCCCCCGCCGCCACTGCCCCGGAGGGCGCGTCGCCTGGCGGAGCAGAGGCCCCAGCGAGCGCGCCGCCCGGCGAGGAAAGTGCCGCCCCAGCAGCGCGCGCCGTCAGTCTCGAAGCAGATACCGAGCCAAAACCGCCCGCCGGTCTGCGCGAGGCTATAGCCGCTCAGCAGGAGAGTCCAATCCCTGCCCCCGTGCCCTCGCCGGAAGCAGAGAAGGAAGCGCCTGCGCCGCCTGTTGAACCGGCCCCAGAGGAAGTGCCGCTGCCGCCGACCATTGCCCCGCCGCCGACGGTTGCCTCAGCGGAGCCACAGCCGCTTGCCAGCGCGCCGCCTGTTGAGGAAGAGCCGGACTACCGGCGGGCGACGCCGCCGCGCGGCATCCCGGCAGTGAGGCCGCCCGCCGAGAGCGCGCCCTCACCGTTCGCACAACTGGCCCCGCAAGATGCCGAGACCGTTCCCCCGCCCTCTACGCCGCCGCGCGGGGAGCCGGGCGTGCCGACGCCCGCCGCCGATCAGACCGAGTGTGAGGGCATCCTGCCGCCGCCGACGCCGAAGACCGACACCGGCGAGATGAGCATTTGGGAGGTCTTTGGCCTGCGCCGTCCCAGCGAACAGGACGAAGACGCTCTGCAAGGTTTGATCCAGTCAGTGGAAACACGCAAAGTAGTGGAGCAGCGCCGCGAGACGCTGCGACGCGGCCTCAAGCGCCCGCCGCGCGTCCGGCTGCTTGCCAGCGCCGGCGGGTTGCGCGCGTGCCTGGCTTTGCAGCGCGCTCACGTGCGGGTGCACACCCTGCGACCCGACCGCGAGTAAGCCCACAAAACGAAAACGGCGCTTCATGCGCCGCTGTTTGGGGTGGCTGGTGGGATTTGAACCCACGACCTTCTGATCCACAGTCAGACGTGCTAACCACTGCACCACAGCCACCATGGTGAGGGGCATTGTAGCATACCTAGAGAGGGTCTGCCAGGGTGAGTTTCCCTGGCCGGACAGGGAGACTTGACATGGACCAAGACGCGCGGCCCATCGCCCGCATTGTATTCATGGGCACGCCGGACTTCGCCGTGCCCTCGCTGCGCGCCCTGCTCGACGCCCCCCGTTTCGAGGTCGCTGGCGTCGTCACCCAGCCGGATCGCCCCGCCGGGCGTGGTCAGCGCGTGCAAATGTCGCCGATCAAGCAGGTAGCCCTGCGCGCCGGCCTGCCTGTCATCCAGCCGCTCAAAGCGCATGAGCCAGCCGCCCTCGGCCAGCTTCGCGCCTGGGAGCCGGACTTTCTGGTGGTCGTCGCTTTCGGCCAGATTCTGCGCCAGGCGGTGCTCGATCTGCCGCGCATCGCCCCGATCAATGTGCACGCCTCGCTGCTGCCCCGCTGGCGCGGCGCAGCGCCCATCCAGGCGGCCATCCGCGCGGGCGACCGCTGCACCGGCGTCACCACCATGATCATGGACGCCGGGCTGGATAGCGGCCCCATCCTGCTCCAGGATTCGATCCCGATTGACCCGGCGGAGACCGGCCAGACGTTGCACGACAAGCTGGCCTCCCTGGGCGCGCAACTGCTCCTGCACACCCTCGATTGGCTGCTCAGCGGCAGCATCGCCCCTCACCCGCAGCCGGACAACCCCGCCCTGATCACCCATGCCCCCCAACTCCGCCGCGAAGATGGGGCGCTGGACTGGACGGTTTCTGCCGTCGCCATTGACCGTCACGTGCGCGCCTTCACCCCCTGGCCGGGCACCTTCACCACCTGGAACGGTCGCCGGCTCAAAGTGCTGGCCGGCTTCCCCTCAACGGCCAATCTCGGCCTCGCGCCGGGACAGGTCGCCAGCACAGACGGCACCCCCCTGCAAGGACTGGGATCGCTGGCCGTCGGCACGGGGGACGGCGTGTACCTGCCGCTGCGCCTGCAACTTGAGGGCCGCCAGGCGCTCAGCGCGGAGGCATTCCGCAACGGCGCGCCGGATATTGTGGGTAGCACCCTGGGCTGACAGGGATTGCTGCCGGGCGCGGAAGGACAAGAGGCGCAGCAAGTCAGGGCTGGCCGCAAACGCCTCACCCCCTCAATCCCCCTCTCCAGCCGAGCTAGAGAGGGGGACTTTGATCGCCGGATATAGCATTTCCCCCTCCCCGGCAAAGCCAGGGAGGGGACCAGAGTTCAGGGGCGGACAGCAGCGTGAGAAGCATTGAGAGGGCGACCGATCAACCTCACCCCCTGGCCTCGCTACGCTCGGCTCCTCCCCCTCTCCGTCAACGGAGAGGGGGAGGCGAGGCGCGCCAGCGCCGAGCGGGGGTGAGGTAAAATGCCGGAGTCCTCACCACCGCTCCCAGCGCACCACCTCGTCGAGCGAGCGCCGCCCGCCGGCGCGCGGCGGGCGCGTGCGCGGATCGTCGTCGGGGTGCGGGTAGCCGAAGGAGATCAGCCAGGGCACGTCCTTGCCCTCCGGGATGCCCAACGCCTGGCGGGCGACTTCTGGCTCGTAGATGGTGCCCATGCACGAGCCAATGCCCAATTCCCACGCGGCCAGGATCATGTTCTGGCTGGCCCGCCCCAGGTCGAACGGCGTGGTCAGCGTCGGCGGCGTCTGCAAATCGTCCACCACCAGCACAACCGCGAACGCCGCGCCCGCTGCGTGCCCGCTCGAGGGGCCGCACGCCGCCAGGGCGCGCAGCGTCTCGCGGGCTGTGACGACGACGAACGTCCAGGGCTGGCGGTTCTTGGCCGAGCCGGACAGCCGCCCGGCATTGAGGACGCGCGCCATGTCCTCCGGCGGGACGGCGCGCTCGGCGAACTGGCGCACAGCGCGGTTGCCCTTGATCGCTTCACTGACCTGCATCAGTCATCACCTCCGGTTCTGCCAGGGAGCCAGCGGTCGCAGACGGCGCGCGCAGGCGCTCGATCTCACAGGTGAAGATGCGCCGCAGCGTGGCGATAGCCGTCGCGTAGGTCGGCTCCGCGCCCAGGTAGCTCAGGCTGCCCTCCCCCAGCGTGCGCCCTTTGCTGCGCGGCGTGTCGCTGGCGTAGTGCAGGAAGCCAATGTCAAACGGTGCAATGTACAGGTTGACGATCTCATCCACCGGGTGGCGCTGGGCGCGCACCATCTCGTAGACCGCCGACAGATACGGCCCGGACTCCATCTCCACTATCGTGTAGCCTTCGCGGTAGAACACGTCCATATACTGCACGTTCTGCAGGAACGTCCCGCGCACGCTGACGACCTTCTGGTTGTCGAGCACGCTGCTCAGCGTCAGGTAGGGGATGATGTCGGACGCGCTAAAGCAGTTGCCGAAGAGGTAGGAGTTCTGGCTGTGCTCGTCGTAAACCACGTTGGCGATCATCACGTCGCCCACCCGCGCGTTGAGCGTCGCCGCCTTGCCGATCACGTAGATGCCCTGCATCCGCGTCACGTACTGGCTGATCTTGGCCAGCACGTGGTAGGCGGCCATGCCCAGCGGGTAGTCAATGTTGACGATCAGCGCGTCGCTGTGGCGCAGCAGGATCATCTCGTCAGGGCCAGCAGGGGCAACACGCGAGTCCATGCGCGCCGGGTCGAGCTTGTTTAGCTCGATAACCTGCGCCTCGATGTCGAATCCGTGCAGG
>JAGPFT010000109.1 GCA_018056405.1 Anaerolineae bacterium | reverse complement strand
CCCTCTCCACACGCGGAGAGGGGACTGAGCCAGATACTTACTCCCCCTCTCCGTATATGGAGAGGGGGCCGGGGGGTGAGGTCTGCAACCGATCTCTGCACCTGCCCCCAGATCCGAATGCACCCGGACTGAGCTGGCCGATAGCTCCCCCTTGCGGTATAGTCTTGGTGGGGGTGTATGAGTCCCGGTGGGCTTCCCGGTCTTCAAAATCGGCGGCGGGCCGCTCAGCGCGGGCCGCGGTGGGTTCGACTCCCATACACTCCCGCCTCTTGTTCCTTGACGAGCGCGCCGGATGTTTTGTAGGGGCGGGTTTGCAAACCCGCCCCTACACGTGACTGCGATAGTGTTCAGTCCTCGTCGTCTCCTCGTTTCTTGTGCGGCATGGTCAGGAAGCCGCCCATTGAGGCGAACGGGCCGGGCAGCTTCTCGATCTCCGGGGCCTCTTCCCACTGGCCGCTGTGCCGTTTGTCGTCCCATTTCTCCCATTCCTTGCCGACCAGCGCCAGAAATGCGGTGAGCTTGTCGCTATCGCCTGCCGCAAGCGCGGCCTGTAGCTCAGTCAGCACGCTGATCACCCCGTCCAGGTGACGGGCCAGATTGGCACGGTTGTGGGTGAAGGCCGTGCGCAGGTCGTTGGGCGTCTGCGTGCGCAGCGACTGGAAGGCCAGCGCCAGCGTCGGGTTGACCATGCGCCGCAGGTCAGGCCAGCCCTCGGACTGCTGCAGGGCGTAGAACAGCGCCGCGCCCAGCAACGCGGGGAGCTGCTCGGTGGCGGCAGTCAGCGCGTCGTGCTCGGCGGGGTCTATGAAGCGCGGCACGCCGCCCGCCAGCCGGATCACGTCTTCGGCCAGCCGGATCGCCTCGCTGGGGCACTGCGCATCGGGCATGACCAGGCACTCCGCCCCCTCGAACAGATCGGCGCTGGCCGCTTCCGGCCCCGTCTCGCTCACGTACAACCCGCTGGCATTGACGATGGGTGTCACACCGACGATATAGGCCAGGCTCGCCCCGCGCTCATTGGCCGGGAAGTGCTGCCGGGCCAGGGCGATGGCCGGCTCCTTGAGGTCGCTCAGGTCAAGCACCACTGCGCCCGGCTTCAGCGCCGGGCCGAACTCCCCGTAAGTCTCCACCAGGCTGCCGGGCGGACACCTGACAATGATCAGTTCGGCGTTCGCTACGGCTTTGGACAGCTTGCGGTCGGATTTGTCAATGGCTCCCATTTTCTCAGCAGCCTTCACCGCCTGGGGGCTGGAGTCGCTGCCGGTGATGGTGAACGTGTGCTGCGCTTTCGGCTGGCTCTGGTAGCGTTTGAGCGCCAGCGCGAACGACGTGCTGATGCGGTCGAGTCCGATGATGCTGAGGGTGACGTGCATGGCAATATCCTCGGTAGTCTCTGGGTGGAAGGGTTTCTGGCTTCTGGTTGTTGGTTGTTGGTTGCTGGTTGCTCACTGCGCGTGGCGCATATGCGAAATCGGGCCGCTCTCACCAAGAACCAATCACCAGGAACCAACAACCCAAAACCAATCACCAACAACCTTCACGTGCCAGGGCGCGGTCAATTCCTGTCGTCGAACGCTTGCAACGCCAGCAGCAGCCGCTCAGTCTCATCGCGTGGCGGGTCGGGCGGCGGCCCGGCGTGGCGGCGGATCAGGGCGACGGTCAGCGGCGACGCGCCGGCGCGCTCAGCCATCTGCGCGCCCCAATCCGGGTGCTGCGCGCTGACCGCGAACGGCAGCCGCCAGCCGGTCGCCGGACTGCTGCTCCACGCGCGGTAACGCCCTGGCGCGAACGCCTTGACCAGCACGACGAGCACCTTCTCCGGCAGCGAGAAGCGCACGCCGCTCTTGCCCACGTCGTGCAGCAGCGCTGCCGCCAGCAGGTCCGGGTGCGTATGCCCGGCGGCCAGCAGATCGCGCAGCACGCGCAGGCTATGCTGCCGCTCCGACCGGCGCATCCGTCGGTAGAGCGCGTAGAGCGGCGGGGCCAGATACGCGCGGGCCAGCGCGTCGTCTACGGGGCGCGCCCAGGCGACCAGCGCCCGCACGCCCTGCCGGAAGCGGTACGCGGCGCTCATCCGGCTAGAACACGGGGTAGAACCCGGCGAATAGCTCGTACAGGAAGCGCAGCGGCGGGCCTAAAATGCTCCACAGCGGGCTGAACCCTCCGCTGGACATCGCGCCGAGCAGGATGAGCAGCATCAGGGCCAGCGTCGTCTCGCGCTCGTAGCGGATCAGCGCGCCGGCCTGCTGCGGCGGCAGCGTGCCCACCGCGATCTTGTAGCCGTCCAGCGGGGCCAGCGGGATCAGGTTGAACAGGCACAGCACCAGGTTGAACAGCACCACCGTGCCGAGGACGTTGTAGACGAAGGTGAGCGCACCCGCTGCCCCGACGCCCTTCTGGATGATCTCCCCGCTGCCGACCAGGATGCGCGCCTCCCCTTCGAACAGACCGCCGGCAGTCAGCAACCGGATCAGCACGCCGACGCCCAGCGCGATGAACAGGTTCATCAGTGGCCCGGCCAGCGAGACGATGACCAGCCCGCGCTTCTCGTTGGGGTAGAAGGCGCGCGAATTGACCGGCACGGGTTTGGCCCAGCCGAAGCCGGCGATCAGCGCCAGGATGATGCCGATCGGCTCGATATGTGCGCGCGGGTTGAGCGTCAGCCGCCCCTGATAATAGGCAGTGTTGTCGCCCAGGCGGTAGGCCGTCCAGGCGTGCGCCCACTCGTGCAGCGTGAAGCCGATCACCAGGCCGATCACGCGCCCGATCAGCACTTCAGGCGAAAAGAAGTTCACCAGTGATCTCCTGTCTTGGGACCTGGCCCTGTGCCACGCGCGCCGTCACGCGGAAGTCGTGCCATCGAGCGCCTGCCCCACGACGACACCCGCCAGCGCTTCCAATACGGTGATCACCGCGCTGTTGTCCAGATCGCCGTTGCCCATGCCGACCATCGCCTCATAAAGCTGGTGAGCGACGGCGGTCAGCGGCATGGGGACATGGTAGGTGCAGCCTGTGTCTATGACGATCTTGAGGTCTTTGGCCTGCATGTAGGCTTTGAAGCCGGGCGACAGGTCGCGCTTGAACAGCTTGGGCGGCTTGGTGTCCAGCGCCCAACACTGCGCCGCGCCGCGACTGATCGCCTGGACGACGCGCGCCGGATCGACTCCGGCTTTCTGGGCGAGCACCAGCGCCTCGGCCATGGCCACCATGGTCCCGGCGACAACGGTCTGATTGGCGGCTTTGGCGATCTGACCCGCGCCGCTCTCGCCGACCCAGACGATTGTCTTGCCCATCGCCTCCAGCAGGGGCAGAGCGCGGTCGAACGCTTCGCGCGGGCCGCCGACCATGATGCTCAGCGTGCCGGCGCGCGCGCCGATGTCCCCGCCGCTGACCGGCGCGTCCAGCGCCAGCACGCCCACTTTGGCGAACTGGGCGGCGATGTGCCGCGCCGTCTCTGGCTTGATCGTGCTGTGATCTATGAAGATCAGGCCAGGGCGCGCCCCTTCGATGATGCCGTCCGGCCCCAGGGCGACCCCCTCGACATCGGGCGAGTCCGGCAGGTTGGTGCAGACGA
Organism: Anaerolineae bacterium; assembly: GCA_018056405.1. Taxonomy (GTDB): domain Bacteria; phylum Chloroflexota; class Anaerolineae; order Aggregatilineales; family Aggregatilineaceae; genus UBA2029. Next base: position 4,572 of record JAGPFT010000109.1, on the reverse strand, counting down.
AATCGCTCTGCTCGGCCACCTCGCGCGGCGAGGTCGCGGCAATGGCCCCCTCGCGGACGAGCTGCTCGACAATGGCCCGGCTGCGATTGTGGACGACGAGCGTGTGCCCCGCTTTGAGCAGGTTGCGGGCCATGCCCGATCCCATCAAGCCCAGGCCAATATATCCGACACGTGCCATCAGACTGGTGCCTCCTTACGAGTATGCTTGCCAAGCTTGTAGATGCTCTTGCGTCAAAGCAGGACTTCTTCCATGGCTTCAGCCCCCTCAAAGTCCTCGTCGCTCTGGTAATCCTGACCTGTGCTCTGTACGACTGGCTTACCCATGGCTTGCCCGATTCGCTGCAACAGAGCTTGTTCTCGTGCGGTAAAGAACGCTTCGAAGTCATCGCTACGCATAGCTTGAGGATCGATCAGATGCGTGCGCAGAATCTCATCCATCCGTTCTGAGGAGATGCCAGCACCGCGCTCAAGCGCTGCGAGATACTTACTGGGCGCATTCCCCCCGATGGACCGATTAGTTCTTGCGGCAATGGGGGTCTTGTTGACGATACAGTCACACCAGCTTCTGTCCACCCCGTGATGGTCACACCAGTCTCTGGGGAAAACGTGATGAATGTCTATCTTGTCGTCAAAGTACATCTGTGCTTCGATGCTGAACCCTGTCTGCAGGTCTAGACAGCCATCACGCATAAGCAGGGCATGGATGCCTTTGTAGGCCGCACTGTTGCGCGTGCGTAGCGTGTACAGACGTTCGCGCACAAAGTTGGCATCTTCAATGGTCTTTGGAACTGGACCGCGATAGCGGATCCAGTTCACTACTTCAGGTAGGTCGCGTGCGAAACGACTTTCGACGGCACTTCCGTACAGCTCGCCTAACACGCCACACCAGTACCAGGATTCAAGGTTTCGCTGTATTCCGTCTTTCTCGGCGTCTTGTCCCAGAATGGTCAGAATAGCGGCTAAGGGCACGACCTGGGTGTTGTACGGCAGATCGCGCGCCGAAAAGATGTGTTGGCGATGCAGGAAACGAGCGGCCTGGACGAAGCCTTCCTCCACTCGATCTGCCCATTCTGTGTACTCATTCACATCCAGTCGCAAGATGTCTTTGCGCTTGCAGCTGATGCCGGGTGCATCGGCTTCACTCTTGCCATCTGCAAGTTCACTGTTACGTCGCGTGTAGGTTACAAGCAGAGCGACAGCCTGCAGAAAATCGGTATTCTGTAGGCCGACGAGCACCGCGTGTTTCCGTAGTCGCTCAATGCGCTGCGTCCAATCAGTGCGCAGGTTGAAGTTGTCTGCCGCGAACGAGGCAGTAAGAAGCTCGAACACAGTAAGAGAGACCCCGCCCGTGTTCACTTTTTCAAAGACCTGACAGACTGCTTCCTTTGGGGTGTCCTTCAGAAGCACTATGACCGGAATTTGGTATAGCATGAAACGTTGTAGCACTCTTGCCTCGAAGTCATCCATGAACTTCGAGTACTCCCCTTCGTAGTTCCAGAAACTATTGAACCCTTGACGCCATTCAAAGTAGTTGAAAACCTCTCTGAGGGGGAAGAGATGCTCGAAGTACTGATCTTCAGGTTTTGAGTAGTCCTCCAAAACCTCTCCACGGAAGTTCCTGGTTCTGAAATCTTCAGGAAGCGAGATAATTGCGTCTTCGAAGTCCCCATTTCGCGCAAGCGCCTTTTTCATGTCAATGAAATACCAACGTTTGATTGGTTTCTTTCGCGGATCTCGAGTCTCGACTGCCTGGCCCGAATAGAGCGACTGGTACAGCGCCGTCAGTCTCTGTTGACCGTCCAAGATCAGACACTCCGGATCACCCGAAGCTGGTGCACCCTCAATTGGGCGGGGTGCAAAGCGGACGGACTGTCCCCCTGTTTGGAGGAGCATGATCGCGCCGATAGGGTAGGCCTGGGCCACACTCGCCAGCAGGCTCCGTATGTGATCATCGTCCCAAATCCAGTCGCGCTGAAAATCAGGCAGTTGGATCTTGCCCTTCATGATATCGTCTAGTAGTTCCTGCAATCGCTTGTCTGGACTCTCGAAGGTGCTGCCCCATGCATTCATCTCACTTTCCTTTCCATGCAGCGTGTTGTTTCACTCTTCCCACTCAGTGTGAAACGTGCCCGCCCGGTCAACGCGGCGGTAGGTGTGCGCGCCGAAGTAGTCGCGCTGCGCCTGGATCAGGTTGGCGGGCAGTCGCCCGCTGCGGTAGGCGTCAAAGTAGGCCAGCGCCGCCGCCATGCCCGGCACAGGGATGCCCAGGCCCACCGCCGTCGCCACGACCTGCCGCCAGGCCGCCCCCCGCTCGATGATCTGCGCCCGGAACGGCTCGGCCAGCAGCATGTTGGGCAGGTCGGGCTGGGCCGTGTACGCCCGGCGGATGTCTTCGAGCAGCGCGGCGCGGATGATGCAGCCCCCCCGCCAGATGCGGGCAATGGTCTCCAGGTTCAGGTCGTAGCCGTATTCACGGCTGGCTTCCCCCATCAATGCCAGACCTTGTGCGTAGGTCGTCAGGATGGAAGCGTAGAGCGCGGCGCGCACGCCCTCGATCAGCGCGGCCCGCTCGCCCCGGAACACGGGATCGGGGCCGGGGAAGGCGCGCTCGGCGGCGACGCGCTCCGCTTTCAGCGCGGAGAGGATGCGTGCCTCGACGGCGGCGTTGATCGTGTGCGTCGGCACGCCCAGGTCGAGCGCGTTCTGGCTCGTCCACTTGCCGGTGCCCTTCTGCTGCGCCTCGTCGAGAATTAGCTCGACGAGTGGCTGGCCGGTCTCCGCGTCGCGCCGGGCGAAGATGGCCGCCGTGATCTCGATCAGGTAGGCATTGAGTTCGGCGCGGTTCCAGGCCGCGAACAGGTCGCGTAGCTCGTCCGCTGAGGCACCCGCGCCCCGTCGCAGCAGGTCGTAGGCTTCGGCGATGAGCTGCATCATGCCGTACTCGATGCCGTTGTGCACCATCTTGACGTAGTGCCCGGCCCCGCGCGGCCCGATATACGCCGCGCACGGCTCGCCATTCACCTGCGCGGCGATGGACTCGAACGCCTCCCGCACCAGGCCGTAGGCTTCGCGCTGTCCGCCCGGCATCAGCGAGGGGCCGCGCAGCGCGCCCTTCGCCCCGCCGGAGACGCCGCTGCCCAGGAACAGGAATCCCGCGCGCTCCAGTTCTGCCGAGCGGCGCTCGGTGTCGAGGAAAAAGCTGTTGCCCAGGTCAATGAGCAGGTCGCCGCGCGCCAGGTGTGGGGTCAGGGCGGCGATGGCGCTGTCCACCGCGCTCGACGGCACGAGCAGGATGACCCGGCGCGGGACTTCCAGCGCGGCGAGGAAGCCGGCAACGTCGGCGAAGCTCTTGAGCGCGCCTTCCGGCGCGCCCCGGTCGAAGGCGGCGCGCTGCCCGGCGTCGAGATCGTAGCCGGCCACCCGGTAGCCGTGCGCGGCCAGGTTGCGCGCCAGGTTCGCGCCCATCACGCCCAGGCCCACCATCCCGAACTGGTACCTGCTCATCCGTGCTCTCTCCCACAACAACGCTACGCCCGGTTCCTTCGCCAGCAGATGGATTATAAGCGCTGAGACACGCCCTCTTCAAGTTTGCCCTTTGCAGCGGGTCCACGAGCAAGTTGTTGGGCAATCGTCAGAACGCCCCTATCCCCCGGCCCCTTCCCCTGGCTTTGCTAGGGGAAGGGGAGAACCACCTGCCCGATCGTCCCAGGTGCATTCGGATTTGGGGGCAGGTGCAGAGATCGGTTGCAGACCTCACCCCCGGCCCCCTCTCCATATATGGAGAGGGGGAGTAAGTATCTGGCTCAGTCCCCTCTCCGCGTGTGGAGAGGGGATTGAGGGGTGAGGTAAAGCCGCGCAGCGGGCTTCTCAACCGGTCCATCACAGAGCGCGCAGTGGTCGCAGAGAAAGCCTCAGAGCTTTTCCGACTTTTCCCTCCGCACCCTCGTCATCTCAGCGGTTCAAGATCACTGCCCCAAAAAGCGAATGCACCCGATCGTCCCCCCTCTAGCTCGGCTGGAGGGGGGATTGAGGGGGGAGGCCTCTAGCGAGCATTCCTAAACCCCCCTCGCAACAAGTCGTTCGTGGACCCTTTTCCAGCGGGTATAATGGGGCGCACGCGCCCCGCCGCGCCGTGTCGGGGGTTGCGGGCGGGTGCTGGGGGAGTCTCATGCCGCTGGATATTCAGATCGGGGACATTGTGCGCACGCGCAAGCCACATGCTTGCGGCGGCGACCGCTGGCGCGTCTACCGTGTGGGAGCCGACATTGGTCTGCGCTGTCTGAACTGCGACCGCCGGGTGATGCTCCCCCGGCGCAAGTTCGAACGGGCGGTGAAGTCTGTTCTGCGTGGCGGCGACATGGCGGGGGGAGGGCATGGCGGGGGCTTGTAAGCGGCTGGCTTTACCTCACCCCCTGGCCTCGCTGCGCTCGGCCTTTCTCCCTCTCAACGTATGGAGAGCGGGTGGCGAGGCGCGCCCGCGCCGAGTGGGGGTGAGGTCAACGCGGCGGGGTACCGCTGGCTGCACTCTACCTGCGAGGAGGGGCGCGAGCCATGCGCCCTAAGCGCGTCGTC
>JAGPFT010000108.1 GCA_018056405.1 Anaerolineae bacterium | reverse complement strand
CTCTGTGAGGGACCGGTTGAGAAGCCCGCTGCGCGGGTGTACCTCACCCCTCAATCCCCTCTCCACACGCGGAGAGGGAACTGAGCCAGATACTTACTCCCCCTCTCCGTATATGGAGAGGGGGCCGGGGGGTGAGGTCTGCAACCGATCTCTGCACCTGCCCCCAAATCCGAATGCACCCACAGCCGTCGGGGTGCATTGCGGGTCTTGGGTAATGCAGCCCTTGGTAGGGGCGGGTTTCGCAACCCGCCCCTACAAGCCCAGACTCGCACCATAACGAGATGCACCCACAGCCGCCAGGCCGGGCGGACGGCCAGCCCGCCAGGGGCGTACCATGCAGGAAAGCCATCTGATCCAGGCTGCCAGGCGCGGCGATGTCCACGCCTTCAACGAGCTAGTGCTCTGCTACCAGGACACGGCCTTCACCGTCGCCTACCGCATCCTGGGCCATCCCGACTCCGCCGCCGATGCCACTCAGGAAGCATTCATCGCCGCTTTTCAGAAGCTGCACCAGTTTCGCGGCGAGCACTTCAAGTCGTGGCTGATGCGCATCGTCACCAACGCCTGCTATGACGAACTGCGCCGCCAGCGCCGTCAGCCCGTCACGTCGCTCGACGACCTGCAGGAGACCCAGCCAGCAAACGACTCAACCCTGCAAAGCCACCAAGAAAACCCGGAGCAGCACGCCCAGCGTGTTGAGCTTCAGGCCGCCATCCAGCACTGCCTCGACGCGCTGCCGGACGATCAGCGCGTGGTCGCCGTGCTCTCCGACGTGGAGGAATACGCCTACCACGAGATCGCAGCGATCACCGGCTGGCCGGTGGGCACGGTCAAGTCGCGGCTGAGCCGGGCGCGGGGCCGCCTGCGCGATTGTCTGCGCGCCGTGAGGGAACTTTTGCCAGCGGAGTACCGTCTTAAGGATGAATGACTCGCCGCACAGGTGAGACAGAAGTGTTGTAGAGACCGAGCAAACCCGCATGTCAGAACTTCACAGCCCGCTCTCCGAGCGCGACCTTGAGTTACTCTCCGCCTACCTGGACGGCGAACTGGCCGGACCGGACAAGGGGGCGTTGGAGGCACGGCTGGCCCGCGAGGAGAGCCTGCGCGTCGCTCTCCATGACCTGCGCGCCAACCGGCAGCTTCTGCGCAGCCTGCCATTGCTCAGAGCACCGCGCAGCTTCGCGCTGGACCCGGCGGTGTACGGGCGGCGGGTCGCCTGGTGGCGGCGCGCTCTGGCCTTCGAAAACGCCTTCCAACTGGCCGGCGCGCTCGGTGCTGCGGCCTCGCTGGTGCTGGTTGTCGTCGGATTGCTCCTCGTGAGCACCAGCCAGGATCGGGAAGCAGCGCCGTTGGCTCCCTCTGCAAGCCCTATGCTGGAGATCGCCCTCCAGCCTACCGGCGAAACCCTGGCAGTCGGCACGCCCGCCGCCAGCCCAAGCCCTCAGGCGCTAAGGACGGCCACACACCCAGCCCCGGCTGCCGCTCCGGTGGGGACAGCTACTCCCCCCGCTTCCCTACCGCCGGCAATCGAGTTCGAGGCAGCGGCTGAATACGCCGCGCCGGACATGGACGAAGGTGCTGCCATGCTCGGCATGGAAGCTCCCGCAGGCGCAGCCGCACCCCCACCCGCCCCGCAAGCGGACACATTCGCGCCGGGGATCATGGCCGCTGCACCCGAAAGTGCGCCAGGCGAAGCAGCCGAAGAGAGCCAGCTCCGCGACGGAGCGCAGGAACCTCTTCCTTCACCTGCGCAACAGAAACTGGAGGTCGAGCCGACTCCCACCGGGGGACCAACGCAGACCAGCGAAGCAACGGACAATGCGCTGCCCGCCAGCGCTACAGAGGCAGAATCGCTCAGCGCGGCGAGTCAGGCCGAAGAGCGCGCTGCCCCCTCCGGCGACGATCAGACGGGAACGGCGCTCACCCTGGTGGGGCTGGCGGCGCTGCTTGCGTCGGTGGTGCTGTACCTCACTGGCAGACGCAGAGCGCGCCGCCTATGAGACCGCCCGCGAACTTCTGCCAGGTGTGCGGTCATCCCCTGGAAGATCGCCTGGCGCACGGCAGGATGCGCCGCGTCTGCCCGGCTTGCGGCTTCGTTCACTTTGAAGACCCCAAAGTGGCCGTGGCCGCTTTCATCGAGGATCAGGGGCGCACACTGCTCGTGCGGCGCGCCTACAACCCGGAGCGCGGCAAGTGGGCGCTACCCGCTGGCTACGTGGATTACGGGGAAGACCCTGCCGCTGCGGTCATCCGCGAGGTGAAAGAGGAGACCGGCCTGGACATCGCCATCGCCGGGCTGCTGGGAGTCAGCGGGGGATCGGGACAATTCGGGGCTTCGATTGTCATCACCTACGCAGCGACCGTGCTCGGTGGCATCGCCCAGCCAGGCGACGATGCCGACGCTGTGCTCTGGCTCGGCTACGGCGACGCGCTGCCAGAAATTGCCTTCGACAGCACGCGCCAGGCCCTGGCAGCCTGGCAGAAACGGCTGAACCAGGGGCATTCAAGAGAAAATCTCATCTAATGCTCGCTGTCCCCGCTCTACTCGCCGCGCCCGATCCGGCTCATGGTAGACACCCATTCCGGCGTCATCCACAAGCGCCAGTAGATGCTCAGCAGCAGCGGGGCGTAGCGCTCCGCCAGAATCCCCAAGCGGGTCAGCAGCCCGCCCAGGACGATCTCGTGCTCGCCGCGCACCAGCCCCAGCACTGCCCGCTCCGCCACGAAGTCAGGATGCTCAACAGAAAGGCCATAGCGCCCGACCAGTTCTTCTACTTCGGGCGTGATCATGTCCGTGTGCATCCAGCCGGGCAACACCAGCGTCAGGTGAACGCCGGTGCGGTGTAGCTCGCGGCGCAGTGTGTCGGTAAAGCCTGCCAGCCCGTACTTGGTCGCTGCGTAGGGCGCGAACATCGGCACCGCTGTCCGCGCCAGGCCGGAGCCAATGTTGAGAATGTACCCGTGATTGTGGGCAAGCATCGTTGGCAAGACAAGCTGCGTCAGCCGCATCGCCGCCCACAGATTGACGCGGAGCATGGCCTCAATCCGCGCCGGGTCTTGCCCCTGAAAGGGTCCGCCGGTCGAGATGCCCGCATTGTTAACCAGCACATCAATCCGCCCGAAGCGGGCCAGCGTCTGCTCGACCACGCGCCGCAGGTCGTCTTCTTGTGAGATGTCGGCGGGGATGACCAGCACATCGGACGTGTACGGCTCAATCTCGCGGCGCACCGTCTCCAGGCGATCTTCGCGCCGCGCGACCAGCACCACTCTGGCCGCCCGGCGCGCAAAGGCAAAGGCCAGCGCCCGCCCCAGGCCGGACGACGCGCCAGTGATGATCACGACCTTCTCGTTGAGCACCAGGGTTGAGTGCCGGGGCCGGAAGTAGCGCACAAGCCAGTAAGCCGCGCCGGCCAGCAAGCTGCCCCAGAGTGTGTGTCGCAGGAGTCGCATCCCGTTCGCTCCTTCTTCGCGCCGCGCCCGCACCGGTGACCACTGCCCGCGCGCGCAAAGACCATCCTGCTGGCGTTGAGCGCCAACAGGCCATGCTCTCAATACACCTCGCCCACCGGATTTCCTGGCCAGACCAGGCGCGATTGTAGTCTGCTGCGAGTCTCCCGGCAACTTCTGCAAACAATGAGGGGCCACGAGCAAGGTGTTGAGCAATCGCCAGAATGCCCCTATCCCCCGGCCCCTTCCCCCAGCAAAGCTAGGGGAAGGGGAGAACCGCCTGCCCAATCGTCCCCCCTCTAGTTCAGATGGAGGGGGGATTGAGGGAGGAGGCCTCTAGCGAGCATTCCTAATCTCCCCTCGCAATAAGTCGTTTGTGGCCCAAACAATAAGGCGACCCGTCCGGTCGCCTCAGGTATCTCAGGGAAAGCCGGGCGGCTCAGGGGCCGAAGGCCAGCGTGATCTCGTTGGTCATGTCCGACAGCAGGTAAGGGAAAATGCCCAGCGCCAGCGTGCCAACCGTGGCGATGCTGATCGCCCAGGCCAACGGAACCGGGACGTGGGCCTCACCTTCGCCTGGCTCAAAATACATGTACCACACGATGCGCAGGTAGTAATACGCCGAAACCAGGCTCGTCAGGACGCCCACTACGGCCACCGGAATCAGGTCGGCGGCGATGGCCGCTTTGAAGACGAACCACTTGCCGACGAAGCCAGCGGTGAGCGGAATACCCGTCAGGCTGAACATGAAGACGGCCATGGACGCGGCCAGCAGCGGCTGCTTGGCCGCCAGTCCGCGCATACTCTCCAGACCGGTATTGGAGGCATCGTCCCGCTCAACGGCGATCACCACCGCGAAAGCGCCCACGTTGGTGAAGGCGTAGGCCATCAGGTACATGATCACGGCGCGAGCCGCCTCGTCGGCCACTGGCGCGGAACCTACTGCCGCCACGCCGATCAGCATGTACCCGGCGTGGGCGATGCTGGAATAGGCCAGCAGCCGCTTGAGATCGCTCTGCACGATAGCCACAAAGTTGCCCAGAATCATGGTCAGCGCAGCGATCAGCCACACCGTATCCTGCCAGGCAGCTACTACCCCGCCATCGAGCGAGAAGCTGGCCATCGCGGAGCCGAACACGCGCACCAGCGCGGCAAAGCCTCCCACTTTGGCCGCCACGCTCATGTAAGCGACAACCGAGGTCGGCGCTCCCTGGTAGACATCGGGCGTCCACATGTGGAAGGGCACCGCTGCCACCTTGAAGCCCAGCCCCACCAGCAACATCCCCGCCCCGATCAGCAGCAGATACTTGCTCGACGCATCTTCAGCGATGATGTCCTCCACTGCGCGCCAGATGCCCTGGAAATCCGTTACGCCGGTCGCCCCGTAGACCAGCGCGATCCCATAGACGAGGAAGCTCGAGGCGAACGACCCCAGGATGAAGTACTTGAGGGCGCTCTCCTCCGACGCCTCCTGCGGCCAGCGGAAGCCGCTCAGGATGTACAGCGGGATCGAGAGCAGTTCCAGCGCCACGAAGACCACCACCAGGTCGCCCGCCGCGCCCATGATCATGACGCCCAGGGTGGTGAACAGCAGCAGGTAGTAGTATTCACCGCGCTGGCGTTGGATCCGATCCAGGTAATTGTAGGCGACCAGCACGCTGAGCAAGCCAGTGATCAGCGCGATCACGTTGACCCCGTCGCTGTATGAATCGGCGATGTACATCCCCCGGAAAGCCCACTCTCCATCACCGAACCGAGCCACCCCGCCAAGCGGAAGCAGCGCCAGCACCAGCGAGATCGCCAGCCCCAGCATGGTCAGGCCGGCAGTGATGTGCTTGCGCGTCCGGGGGATGAACAGGTCAACGACCATCAACAGGCAAGCGTACAGGGCCAGGAAGCTGGCCGGTAGCGTCGCGGCGATGTTGAGATCGCTCAGACTCGGGACATCAAACATCCGTCACCGCCTTTAATGGCCAGCCGCCGACAGCGCATAGCCGTTCACGTAATCTACCAGTTCCTTCACCGAGCCATCCATGAACTCGAAGAAGTATCCAGCTTGCAGGCCGATCACGAACACCATGACCAGGATCGGCACGAGCGACCATAGCTCCTGCCAGTTCAGGTCGGGCAGGCGCTTGTTCTCTTCTTTGTCCAGCGCGCCCATGAACACGGTATTGAACATGTACAGCATGTATACGGCAGCCAGAATAATGCCAATCGCCGCGAAGAAGGTGAACCACCAGCTCAGCACACTCGACCCCGCCGAGCCGAGCAGAATGGTGAACTCGCCCACGAAACCGTTCAGGCCGGGCAGCCCCATGCTCGACAGCACGATCACCAGGGCGATGCCGCTGTAGAGGGGCATGGCCCGCCAGATGCCGCCGAACGCGCTCATCAGCTTGGTGTGGCGGCGCTCGTACAGCACGCCGACCAGGAGAAACAAGCCGCCCGTGCTGATGCCGTGATTGACCATCTGCAAAATGCTGCCTTGAATGCCTGCCGGGTTCAGGGAGAAGATGCCCAGCATGACAAACCCCAGGTGGCTGATCGAGGAGTAGGCCACCAGCTTCTTGACATCCTTCTGCCCATAGCTAACCCACGCTCCATAGATGATGCCGATCACCGCCAGCACCGCGATATACGGTGCGAACGTCTTGCTCGCCTCCGGGAACAGGGGCAGATTGAAGCGCACAAAACCGTAGGTGCCCATCTTCAGCAGCACGCCCGCCAGAATGACCGAGCCGGCAGTCGGGGCCTGCACGTGCGCGTCGGGCAGCCACGAGTGAAGCGGCCACATCGGCACCTTGATGGCAAAGGCAATGCCAAACGCCAGGAAGAGCCAGCGCTCCGTCGCTGTACTGAACGTCAGTTCCCCGCTGTTCAGCTTGGCCAGAATATCCGGCACGCTAAACGTCCCCGCCTCATTGCCCAGCCACAGGATCGCCAGCAGCATGAGCAGGCTGCCCGCCATCGTGTAGAGAAAGAACTTGATGGCAGCGTAGATGCGCTCTTCGGCCCCCCAGATGCCGATCAGGAAGTACATGGGCACCAGCGTCACTTCCCAGAAGATGTAGAACAGGAAGAGGTCCTGGGCCACAAAGACGCCGATCATGGCCCATTCCATCAGCAGCATGAATATGTAGTACAGGCGCACGCGGTCTTTGATGGGGTTGAACGAGGCCAGGATCGCCAGAGGCATAATGAACGTCGTCAGCAGCACCAGCCAGATGCTGATGCCATCCACGCCCACGTAGTAGCGGATGGTGAAGGAGTCCGCCGTGATCCAGTCAACGCGCTGTACCATCTGCAAGCCGGACACCTTCGTATCGAAGTTGCGCACCAGCAGCAACGACACGCCAAAAGTGACCAGCGAAGTCACCAGCGCCGCCCATTTGTAGGCCTGCTCGGTGCGCGAGAACAGCATCATCAACACCAGGCCCGCGAGCGGGAGCATGAGAACCACAGTGACCAGCGAAATGTCTTCCATAAGTTCGGTCCCTCTGGATTACAGACCTAGCCAATCGCGGATCAAAGGAAGCAGGATCAAGACCATCACCAGCAGCGCGCCGAAAAGAACGCTCATGGCATACATGTGCACGTAACCGGTCTGAATCCGGCGCAACCGTGAACCGACCCGCCGCGCGGCATGACCGAGTCCGTCGAACGAGCGGTCAATGATCTGCTTGTCCACGCGCCAGGTCAGGGCGTGCGTCGCCGCATTGAACGGGTCGCGCAGCAAGCGCTCGTGCACATAGTCGTGCCAGAACCGCCAGTCAAGCTGCTCGGCCAGCCAATAGGCCGCGTTGCGATAGGGGTAGATCACGTACTTGAAATAGAACTCATCCCAATAGAGCTTGGCATTGGACAGCGCAAAGGCGCGCTGCGTGCGCGGGTGGACCGCCAGCGGGTCTTCGCGCAGCGTGACCAGCACCCGGTCGTTGTACACCGAGCGCGCCAGGTAGATGGCCCCCAGCGCCAACAGCACAGCGAAGGTCGCCAGCCCAAAGTTGAACGTGCCCACGTGCGCATAGGGCACGCTGTGCTCCAGGAAGCTGGTGAGCTGATGCTCGCCCAACAGCCAGCCCAGGACGGGGAAGCCGCTCGGCACGTTGATGAAACCGATGAGCAGGCTCAGCGCCGCCAGCACGATCAGGGGCCAGGTCATGACCCGCGAGGACTCCTCGGCGTGCGCCGCCGCCGCGTGACGCGGCTTGCCCAGGAAGATCAGACTGACCTGCCGCCACATGTAGAACGCGGTGAACACTGCCGCCGTCAACAGCAGCACAAAGCCGATATACCCGCTGAGCAGTCCCTTGTCCACGCCGGCCTTCAGCGAATCCAACAGGATTTCGTCCTTCGACCAGAAGCCGGCAAAGGGGATGATCCCTGCCAGGGCCAGCGTCCCGAAGAGGTATGTCCAGTAGGTCACGGGCATCTGCTCTTTCAGGCCCCCCATGAAGCGCATATCCTGCGGATCGAAGTCGTCGTCATAGTGCCCTGAAGGGCCGTGCGCCACATGGTGGTGCCCGCGCTCCATGCCGTGAATGACCGAGCCAGCCGCCAGGAACAGCAGCGCCTTGAAGCAGGCGTGCGTCACCAGGTGGAACATGGCCGCTGCATAGGCACCCACACCCACCGCCGCCACCATGAATCCGAGCTGGCTGACCGTGCTATACGCCAGCACACGCTTGATATCCCATTGCCCTACGGCGATAAAGCCGGCCACCAACGC
>JAGPFT010000107.1:5793-8183 GCA_018056405.1 Anaerolineae bacterium | reverse complement strand
GCGCTGGTGCGCGTACTCCAGCGCCGAAGCGATCTGGCTCAGGAAGCGGTTGGCCTGGTTGATGGACAGCGTGGTGGCGCGCAGACGGTCGCTGAGGATGCCGCCCTCAACATAGCGCATGACCAGGTAGATGTGCTCGTCGCTGCGCCCGAAGTCAATCACGGGCAGGATGTGCGGGTGTTGCAGGCGGGCGATGACCCGCGCCTCGCGCTCGAAGCGGGCGACGAACTCGGCGTTGTGACTCAGCGCCGCCGACATCACCTTAACGGCGACATCGCGGTCCATGGATGCCTGGCGCGCGCGATAAACGCTGGCCATCCCGCCCCGGCCAATCAGCTCGCCGAGGTAGTATTGGCCCAGCATGAGGCCGCTTAGTTCTGCCATGAAGTCTGCTCCGGGGGCACAGCGATGTGCTCATAGCATAGCGACATGGCGGGGCAGGAGCAAATTGGGGCGGGGCCGGCGCTTGACCTCACCCCCTGGCCTCGCTGTGCCCGGCGCGTCAACGCCGAGCGGGGGTGAGGTCAGGGCGCGTGCCGATTCGCCGGGCGTGTGGTAAGCTCGGCGATAGGTAAGCTGCTCATGGTGGCTTTGGTCACAGAAAGATAGCGGAGAGTCCCTCATGCGCCAGGTGTGGGTTCCTAAGGCCGGCCCGCCGGAAGTGCTGCAGGTACGCGACGTGCCGGAACCGCAACCCGGCCCCGGCGAAGTGCACATTGCCGTCGAAGCAATTGGCGTCAATTTCGCCGACATCGTGGGGCGGCTGGGCATGTACGCCGACGCGCCGCGCCCTCCCTTCGTGCCCGGCTTCGAGGTCGCTGGGCGGGTTGACGCGCTCGGCGAGGGCGTGGACGCAGCACTCCTCGGCCAGGAGGTGATCGGCCTGACGCACTTCGGCGGCTACAGCGAGCAGGTGTGTGTCCCGGCAGGGCACGTGCTGCCCCGCCCGCCGACAATGAGCGCTGAGCAAGGGGCGGCCTTCCTCGTATCGGCGCTGACGGCTTATGCGGCGTTGGTGGCGCTGGGCGGCATCAAGCGCGGCGAGCGCGTGCTGATCCAGGCGGCAGCAGGGGGCGTCGGCCTGATGGCGGTGGACATCGCCCGGTTGCACGAGGCGACGATCTTCGGCACGGCGTCGGCGAGCAAGCACGATTTCCTGCGCGAGCGGGGCGTGCAGCACCCGATAGACTACCGCCAGCGCGATTTCGTGCGCGAGATCGAGCGGCTGACAGAGGGCGCGGGCGTGCACATCGCCCTGGATTCCATTGGCGGGCGCTCGTGGATGCGCAGCTACCGGACATTGGCCCCTGGGGGTCGGCTGGTCGTCTGTGGCGTGACTGCGCTGACGCCGGGGCTGCGCCGCTCGTGGTGGGGGATGGTCAAGTTCGCGCTAGGCGTGCCCTGGCTGGCGCTCAACCCGGTGCGGCTGGCTAACGACACGCGCGGCGTACTGGGCGTGAACCTGGGCCGCCTGTGGGATCAGGACGCGCTGTTGCGCGGATGGGCCGAGCAGATGCTCGCCTACCACGCCGCCGGACACGTCCGCGTGCACGTGGATCGCGTCTTCCCGCTGGCGGACGCCGCCGCCGCGCATCGCTATATTCAGGAGCGGCGCAGCGTGGGCAAAGTTGTGCTGCGCCCATAAGCGCGCTTTACTCTGGCTCCGCCTGGTGCAGCAGCTCCTCAACGTGAGCGACGAGCGTGCTGATTTCCACCGGCTTCTGCAGCAGGTCATCAGCGCCAAGCTGCTCGGCCAACTGGGAGGCCGTCGGCAGCGCGGAGACAACCAACACGCGCGTGGCACACAGGTCGGGCGTGCTGCGAAGGTGCTCCAGCACAGCCTCACCTGAGACCAGCGGCATCATCAGGTCAAGGACGATCAGCGCCGGACGGTGGGCGTTGATCTGGTATAGCGCCTCGACACCGTTTTCGGCGGTGTAGACCTGGTGGCCCTGCTTCTCCAGCACGAGCCTGATCATGCGCTGTAGTTCGGTGTCGTCTTCAATCACGAGTAGTACCGCCATTGGCCCTACTTCCTAATCTGGCATGTGCCTCAAGCGCTTCCTACCTCTCTCTCATTGTACGGGCACTGGCACGCTCTGGCAAGCGCCTGGGACGCTATGAGGGCATAGAGATCACCGCCGAGGCGCAGAGAGCGCAGAGGAAAGATATTGAGAGGCCGTTTGAGAACTCGTGCGCCTGCCTTTGCCCCCCATCCCCGGCCCTTCCCCCACGAGGGGGGAAGGGAGAAAAGCACGCACTCCAGGCCCCTCCCTCCTTGTGGGGTCAGGGGCGGACAGCAGCGTGAGAAGCATTGAGAGGGCGTCCGGTCAACCTCACCCCTTGGCCTCGCTACGCTCGGCCTTTCCCCCTCTCCGTCAACGGAGAGG
>JAGPFT010000107.1:0-5693 GCA_018056405.1 Anaerolineae bacterium | reverse complement strand
GGGCAGCGAGGCGCGTCAGCGCCGAGCGGGGGTGAGGTAAAGCGAAGACCCGCCCCAGACTATCAGCGACTCAGAGGCCGTTTGAGAACTCGTGCGCCTGCCTTTGCCCCCCATCCCCGGCCCTTCCTCCACGAGGGGGGAAGGGAGAAAAGCACGCACTCCAGGCCCCTCTCTCCTTGTGGGGTCAGGGGCAGACAGCAGCGTGAGAAGCATTGAGAGGACGACCGATCAACCTCACCCCCTGGCCTCGCTACGCTCGGCCTTTCCCCCTCTCCGTCAACGGAGAGGGGGCAGCGAGGCGCGTCAGCGCCGAGCGGGGGTGAGGTAAAGCGAAGACCCGCCCCAGACTATCAGCGACTCAGAGGCCGTTTGAGAACTCGTGCGCCTGCCTTTGCCCCCCATCCCCGGCCCTTCCCCCACGAGGGGGGAAGGGAGAAAAGCACGCACTCCAGGCCCCTCTCCTTGTGGGGGAGGGGTTTGGGGTGGGGGGAAGCAACTTCTCAAATGGCCTCTGAAGGAATCTCCTGAGTCTTTCTCTGTGCCCTCTGCGTCTCAGCGGTTCAATGTTCTCCCGCCTCACAGAGCAGTGCTCCAGCCTATCCCTCTCGACAAGAGACGCTGATTTCCCGTATACTGAGAAAGAGCGCCGTTCGCAGCGCGGGGAAAGCCACACACAGCGGAATCACTGCAAGCCGGGAGCGCACTGCCGCCCACCCCGCGCCAGGGATTCCGCTGTGCTTTTGAGAAGGGTTCGTTCCAGGCGTGCAGGAGGTGCGAAATGGCCGTGATCACACTTTCTCGTCAAGCGGGGAGCGGCGGCGACGAAATCGCCGGGCGTGTCTGCGACCTGCTGGGCTACCGCTACTTCGACAAGCAGATGATGATCGAAGCTGCTGCCGCTGCCGGTCTGTGCGAGGCCGAGGTCGTGGATTTCTCTGAAGACCACTACAAGGTGCAGGACTTCCTTTCGCGCTTGCTGCGCAGCCGCCCGCGCACCGTGCGCCAGGTTTTGATCCGCGAGGACACGCACAAGCTGATTGACACGCTGACCGCCCACGAGTTGGACGAGGCGCGGTGCGTGGACTTGATCCGCTACGCTATCATCAGCGCCTACGAGCAGGGCGATATGGTCATCGTCGGGCGCGGCGGCCAGGCGGTGCTGCGCAACAAGCCGGGCGTGCTGCATGTGCGCATCATCGCCCCGCTGGAACAGCGCATCCAGCGACTGCGCGAGCAGGGCGTCAGCGGCGTGAGCGAGCTTAAGCTGACCATTGCCGACCGCGACCGGGCCAGCGCCGAGTACCTCAAGCGGTACTTCAACATTTCCTGGGACGATCCGGCGCTGTACCACGTGATCCTGAACACCGGCTTGCTCGATCTCAATGCCGCAGCGGGCATCATCGCCGACGCTGTGAAGTACCTGGCCCCGGCAGCCGCCGCCTGAGGGCGGCGGGCGGCTTGTGCATAGGGTCCCCGAACGACCTGTGAGGGGCGGCCATCTGGCCGCTGGAATTGCCCCCCGGCCCCTTCCCCCGCGCTGCGCGGAGGGAAGGGGAGCGGGGCCGCAGCTTTGCTCCCTTCCCCCTTGTGGGGGAAGGGTCGGGGATGGGGGGAAACAGGCACGGCCAAAGATGGGGATCATGGATAGTCGGCATGGAGAGGGGGCGGCGAGGCGCGCGTCAGTAGGCCGAGCGGGGGGTGAGGTCAGGTAGGGAGCGCTGTTCTGTTGCGCCCCCATCTCTCCTCTTCGTCTCACCCGGTCAGCAGCCCGGCCACCCGCGCGATCACCGCTTCGGCGACGCGCGCTTTGCTCAGCAGCCCCAACGCCTGCTGCCCGCCGTCGCGGTCGAGCAGGGTGACGCGGTTGGTGTCCGCGCCGAAGCCGGCGTCGGGCGTGGTAATGTCGTTGGCGGCGATCAGGTCCAGCCCCTTGGCGCACAGCTTGGCCTCGGCGTTGCGCAGCAAGTCTTCGCTCTCGGCGGCGAAGCCGACGACCACGCGCGGCCAGCCGCTCACTTCGCGCGCCGCACGCACATCCTGCAGGATGTCCGCCGTGCGCACGAGAGTCAACGCCAGCCCCTCGGTTGCGTCGCCAGACTTCTTGATCTTCTGCGTGGCGACCTGAGCCGGGCGGTAGTCGGCGACTGCCGCCGCCATGAGCAGCGCGTCCGCCCCCCCTACTTCACTCAGCACGGCATCGCGCATCTGAGCGGCGGTCTCTACGCGCAGCAGCGCTGCTCCTACCGGCGTCGGCAGCGCGCTGATCGTGCTGATCAGCGTCACGTCCGCGCCTGCGTCGAGCGCGGCCTGGGCCAGCGCGTAGCCCTGCTTGCCGCTGGAGCGGTTGGCCAGCACGCGCACCGGATCGAGCGGCTCGCGCGTGCCGCCGGCGGTCACCACGACGCGCCGCCCGGCCAGCGGGCCATGCCGCCCCAACGCCTGCCGGATGTGTCCGAGCAGGACGGGCGTCTCCGGCAGACGGCCCCTGCCCACCAGCCCGGAGGCGAAGCGCCCTTCGTCTGGCTCGATGACCGTCACGCCGCGCGCGCGCAACGTCGCCAGGTTATCCTGCGTGGCGGGGTGGGCGTACATGCCGCCGTCCATCGCCGGGGCGATCAGCAGGGGGCAGTGCGCGGCCAGGGCCGTCACCGCCAGCAGATCGTCGGCCAGGCCGTGCGCCAGCCGGGCGATGGTCTGCGCGGTGATCGGCGCGATCACCAGCAAATCCGCGCCCTCGCCCAATCCCACATGGGCGATGTGCGTCGGCAGCGCGTCATCGGCGGTGGCCCACATCGTCGTATAGACGGCGCGCCCGCTGACCGACTGGAAAGTGAGCGGCGTGACGAAGCGCTGCGCCGCCTCGGTCATGATCACGTCCACCAGCGCCCCGGCCTGGGTGAGCTTGCTGGCCAGGTCTGCCGCCTTGTAGACGGCGATGCTGCCCGTCACGCCCAGGAGGATCCGCTTGCCTTCGAGCAGAGTAATCGGTTCTGCGGGCATAGTGTGCACCCCTTTCAACGGCCCGCAATAAGTTTTGAGTCATGAGTTGTGAGTCATAAAATTGCCCCCGTGTCTTGGTCTGGAGACTCCTGACTCAGGACTCCTGACTCAAGTCTCAAGACTCATCACCTGGTCTTGTGCTCCACGCCATCCGCCCGCCGCTAGACCAGCACCGCGCCGAGCGCCCCAGCCAGCAACGTCAGCGCGATGTACGAGTTCATGTTGAAGAAGGCCACGTTCACCCGGCTGAGATCGGCGGGCGAGACCAGGCGGTGCTCGTAGATCAGCAGCAGCGCCGTCAGCAGCGCCGCCGCGTAGTACGGCCAGGACAGCGCCAGGCTTAGCCCGGCCAGGATCAGAAAACCCAGGAACGCAGCGTGATTCAGCCGCGACAGCCGCAGTGCGCTGGCGACGCCGTAGCGGGCGGGCCAGGCGTGCAACCCCTCGCGGCGGTCGTGCTCGACATCCTGGCAGGCGTAGATCAGGTCGAAGCCGCCTATCCAGAAAGTCACCGCGCCGATCAGCAGCCAGGCGGGCAGGTCTTCCGGCGCGAAGAACGAGCCGCGCACGGCGATCCAGCCGCCGCCGACGGCCAGCGCGTCGGTGAAGCCGAGCACCCAGTGGGCCAGCACCGTGAAACGCTTGGTGAAGCTATAGCCCACCAGAAACAGGATCGCCACCGGAGCCAGCTTGAGCGCCAGCGGATCGAGCAGCGCCGCCGCGACCAACAGCACGATCAGCGACGCCCCGGCGTAGCGCGTCACCGTGCCTGTCTCAATGGCTCCGGTGACAGTAGGCCGACCCTGCGTGCGCGGATTGAGCGCATCGTAGGTACGGTCGGCCAGCCGGTTGACGGCGAAGGCCAGCGTGCGTGCGGCAGCCATGGCCACCGTCACCCAGACAAACTGCCACAGCGTGGGCAGCCCATCCGCCGCCAACACCATGCCGATGTAGGCGAAGGGCAGGGCGAAGACGGTGTGCTCGAAGCGCACCAGGTCGAGGAACACGCGCAGCCGGTAGGCGAACGTGCCTGGTTTCAGCCCGCGCGCCCGCGCCGACTCTTTCGCTCGTTGTGTGGAAGAACCCATAGTCCGCTGCCGTTGTATCGTAAGTTACTTGACAATATCACATTTGCCCCCCATCCCCGGACCTTCCCCACTTGTGGGGAAGGGAGAAAAGCACACCCGCTAAGCCCCTTCCTCCTTGTGGGTTCAGGGGCGGACAGCAGCGTGAGAAGCATTGAGAGGAGCAAGATGATAGTGTGTGCGATATTAGCCCCACCCCTAAGTCCCCTCCCCACGTGGTGGAGAGGGGGACCGCTCGACCTGACGACGGTTGACCTGCGCCGTCCCCTCCCCACGTGGTGGAGAGGGGACTTCATAGCGGCCTGACTCCCCCTCTCCACCACGTGGAGAGGGGGCCGGGGGGTGAGGCTAGTACTCAGCCATTGTGAATTCGATGGATAGATTCCGCGCGAGTGAGCGAGAAGACAGAGTGTTTATGCGCCAGAATCAGATTAACTGAGTACTAGACGTGAGATGTGCGCCTGTCTTCACGTTCACTCAACACCTGTCCGCCCCTGATCTCCTTGTGGGGGAAAGGGAAAACCAATTTCTCAGCGTCGCCCGACTCCCGACTCAAGGCTCTATCCCATAATCCGCCCACTTCTCATCCACCCGTCGCGCGATCTCCTCGCTCATGGCGATCTCCTGCGGCCAGCCGCGTGGATGCCCATCTTCCGGTCCTTTGCTCGTGGCGTCAATGCCGATCTGCCCGCGCGGGCCGTCGTCGGCGAAGTGATCCACCGGCCCGCCCCGTACTAGAATATCGCGCTGCCAGTCCACATTGCTCAGCGCGCGCCAGGCGACCTCTGGCAGGCGGCGCACATCCACGAACGAGTCCAGGGCGACGATGCTCACCTCCGGCGCGACGGCCCAGATCGCCTTGAACGTCTCGCGGACGGAGCGCTCCGCCTTGTCCACGCCGGCCAGCAGCACCCCCGGACGCGGGCTGTGCCAGCGCTCGCCCAACAGGGCAGTCAGCGCCTCGGCGGGGAGCGGCGTGGGGGCGGGGGCGGGCGCGCGATCCGGCTTGCGCGTGGCGTCCACGCCGATCTTGCCGCCGTAGGAATCCTGGATGGCGCTGTGGTCAAGCTGGTCCACCGGCCCGTCCACAATCGTGATGTCGCGCCGCCAGTCCACATGGGCCAGCACCGCCTCGGCCACCGCCGCCGGGTCGTGCACATTCACGTCGGCATCCACGAGGATCACCGCCTTGCTGAGCATCATCAGCCCGATGGACCAGATGCCGTACATCACCTTCTGGGCGTGGCCGGGGTAGCGCGGGGCCAGGCTGGCGATGATCAGGTTGTGGAAGACACCCTCGGCGGGCATGGCGTAGTCGGCGATCTCGCCCTGGAAAAGCTGCAACAGCGGCAGGAACAGTCGCTCGGTGGCCTTGCCCATCCAGTAGTCTTCCATCGGCGGCTTGCCGACGACCGTCGCCGGGTAGATCGCCCCGCGCTTGTGGGTGATCGCCGTGACGCGGAAGACCGGGAAATAGTCCGGCGGCGTGTAGAAGCCGGTGTGATCGCCGAACGGCCCTTCGAGACGGCGCTCGCTCAAGTCCACGTAGCCCTCGATGACGATCTCGGCGTTGGCCGGGGCCTCGATGTCCTGGGTGATGCATGGGAC
>JAGPFT010000106.1 GCA_018056405.1 Anaerolineae bacterium | reverse complement strand
GGCCGGCACCCATCGCCGGGCTGATGGGCACGGACGCTCCGGCCCAGCGATGGGTGCCGGCCCGCGTGAGCGCCAACGTACCATCCGCCGCCGGGCGTGAGGACTACGTTCCGGTGCGGCTGGCTGAGCGCGACGGCGAACCCTGGGCCGAGCCGGTGTTCGGCAAGAGCAACCTGATCTTCACCCTGGTGGGGGCGAGCGGGTTGCTGCGCGTGCCGATGAACGTGACGGGACTGCGCGAGGGCGCATGGGGAGAGGTGGTGCTGTTCTGATGGCGGACGCAGGGCGCAGAGACGACGAGCGCGACATCTATCTGGAAGATATTCCGCTGGACGAGGCGCAGGCGCGGCTGCGCGCCGCCCTGCAAGCGGTGGGCAAATGGGAGCCGCTGCCCGGCGAACGAGTGGCGCTTGACGACGCGCTGGGCCGGGTGACTGCCGGGCCGGTCTGGGCGCGGATCAGCTCGCCGCACTACCACGCGGCGGCGATGGACGGCTACGCCGTGCGCGCGGCGGACACGCGCGGCGCGACGGAGACGCGGCCCATGCGCCTGCGCGTGCCGGAGCAGGCCGCGCCGGTCAACACGGGCGCGCCGCTGCCCCCCGCCTGCAACGCCGTGATCATGATCGAGCACACGCAGCCGGTAGGCGAAAAGGAGATCGAGGAGATCGAGATTCGCGCGCCGGTCGTGCCCTGGCAGCACGTGCGCATGATGGGCGAGGACATGGTGGCGACCGAACTGGTGCTGCCCGCCAATCACATCCTGCGCCCGCACGACCTGGGGGCCATCGCCGGCTGCGGGCACGTTGACGTTCTGGTGCGACGGCGGGCGCGGGTGGCCATCCTGCCGACGGGCAGCGAGCTGGTCGCGCCGACGGAGTCGCCGCAGCCGGGCGACGTGATCGAGTACAACAGCATCGTGCTCGGCGCGCAGGTGCGCGCCGCCTGGGGCGAGTTCACTCGCTGGACGGCGTTGCCCGACGATGCGGACGCTATCCGGCAGGCCATCGTTGAGGCGACCGCTGAGCACGATCTGGTGCTGGTGCTGGCCGGTTCGTCCGCCGGATCGCGCGATTTCACGGCGCGGGCCGTGCGCGAGGCAGGGACGCTGCTGGTGCACGGCGTCGCCGTGCGGCCTGGGCACCCGGTGATTATGGGGGTGGTCAACGACGTGCCGGTGATCGGTGTGCCCGGCTATCCGGTCTCGGCGGCGCTGACCGGCGATATTTTCATCAGGCCGCTGCTGCACGCCTGGGCCGGGCAGTCCGCGCCGCACCAGGAGCGCATCCGGGGGATTCTCACCCGCAAGCTGACCTCACCGACGGGCGATGATGATTTCGTGCGCGTCACGGTGGGGCAGGTGGGCGAGCGCACGCTGGTCACGCCGCTGGCGCGTGGTGCGGGGGTGATTACCTCGCTCGTGAGGGCCGATGGGCTGCTGCACATCCCGCGCTTCAGCGAGGGGGTGGACGCCGGGCGCGAGGTCGAGGTGCTGCTCACCCGCTCGCGCGAGACGATTGAACGGACGGTCGTCGTCGTTGGTAGCCATGACCCGATGCTCGATCTGCTGGGGCAATTCCTGGCTGTTCGCTTCCCCGGCTACCGGTTGGCCTCGGCCAACGTGGGCAGCCTGGGCGGGCTGGTCGCTCAGCGGCGCGGGGAGGCGCACCTTTCCGGCACGCACCTGCTCGATCCCGACACCGGCGAGTACAATGTGCCCTACATCAAGCGCACGCTGGGCGACCTGCCGGTGCTGGTGGTGACATTCGCGCACCGCGAGCAGGGACTCATCGTCGCGGCGGGGAATCCGCTGGACATCCGCTCGCTCGACGACCTGACGCGCGTCCGCTACATCAACCGGCAGCGGGGCGCGGGCACGCGCGTGCTGCTCGATTACGAACTGGCTCGGCGGGGGATTGCGCCGGAGCAGGTCGAGGGCTACGAGCGCGAGGAATACACGCATCTGGCGATTGCGGCGGCGGTGGCGTCGGGCAGCGCGGACTGTGGACTGGGCATTCGCAGCGCGGCGATGGCTCTGGAACTGGGCTTTGTTCCCGTGACGCACGAGCGCTACGATCTGGTCATCCCGCGCGCGTACCTGGCGCTGCCCATGATCGAGCACACGCTGGCGCTGCTGCACGACGCTGAGTTCCGCGCGGCGGTGGCCGCTCAGCCGGGCTACGACGTGACGGAGATGGGGCGCGAAGTGGCGCTCTAGAGCGTGTTATCTCGGCAATGGAGGAAGGCGCTTTGTTGACCTCACCCCCTGGCCTCGCTACGCTCGGCCTTTCCCCCTCTCCAGCCTGGAGAGGGGGGTGTCGAGGCGCGCAGCGCCGAGACGGGGGTGAGGTAAACTCGTGCGCGGCCCTCGACCCAGGCAATCCTGGTGCCCATTCGCCCCTGAGCCACTGGCGGGGAAAGGGGCCGGGGGATAGGAGTTGAAACGCGCGTAACACGCTCTAGCCGGGCACGCCGGCGCGCATAGCCGCCAGCCAGCTTTCGGGGATGCGCGTCACCTGGCCGGCGCGGTTGATGCAGACGTGCTTGGAGATGCCGGTCACGCAGACCTGGCCGCTCGCTGTGTCCACGATCTCGTAGCCGAAGGACATGCCCCGGCTGCGCAATTCTTCGATCCAGCAGCGGGCGGTAACCTGCTGGGCGTAGTGGGTCGGCACCAGGTAGCGGGCGTGGACTTCGGCGACGGTCAGCCAGTAGCCGCTTCGCTCGAAGTCCGCGTAGTCCGCGCCGCGCACGCGCGAGTAGTGACTGCGCGCTTCTTCGAAGAAGACGATGTAGTTCGAGTGATGGGTGATGCCCATCGCGTCCGTCTCGGCGTAGCGGATGCGAAAGGTCGTCTCGGAGATAAAGCGATCCTGCGGGGCCACTGCCAACTCCTTTGGGGCGAGCGCATTTCCTGGCTGCATTGTAGCGACGTGAGGGGGCGGGCGCAATCGCGGTGACCAATGTACTCAGGATAGTCGCATCTAGATCTGCTGCGCATCACCAGGTTTGCCTCACCCCCGCTTGGCGCTGGCGCGCCTCGCCGCCCCCTCTCCATGCATGGAGAGGGGGCAAGCCGAGCGCAGCGAGGCTGGGGGTGAGGTAAAGCAGTGCGCACTCTAGATGCGATTGCCCTGTGGATGCAGCTACCGGCGGGGAGACACGATGAGCGAATCGTTTGAGATCAGAGAGATTGTGGCCAGCGATGCGGGTGAGCGGCTGGACAAATACCTGGCCGCGCAGTTCGCCGATCTCTCGCGGGCGCAGATTCAGGCGCTCATCCGCGCGGGCCGGGTCACGGTGAACGGGGCGGCGGCCAGGGCGTCGCTGCGCCTGGAAGGGGGCGAGCGCATCCGCGTGCAAGTGCCGGTTGTGGACGAATCCGCCAGGCCTGAACCTGAAGCGATCCCGCTGGTTGTGCTGTACGAGGACGAGCACGTGGCCGTGGTTGACAAGCCGGCGGGCATGGTCGTCCATCCGGCGTTCGGGCACGTGTCTGGCACGCTGGTCAACGCCGTGCTAAGCCGCTGGCCGCAGATTGCCGATTTCGCGGAGCCAGGCCGCGCCGGAATCGTCCACCGGCTGGACAAAGAAACCTCCGGCGTGATCCTCATTGCCAAGACGCCGCAGGCGTTGGAGAGTCTGCGCGCACAATTCAAGGCGCGCGCGATCAGTAAGCGTTACCTGGCGCTGGTGGAGGGGCTGCCGCAAACGCCCGAAGGCGTGATTGACGCGCCCATTGGCCGCGACGCCAGGCGGCGTAAGCGCATGGCTGTGATGCGCGACGGGCGCGAGGCGATCACTGAGTTTCGTGTGGTGGAACTGTTTGCCAGCTTCAGCCTGCTCGAAGTCTGGCCGAAGACTGGGCGCACGCACCAGATTCGCGCGCATCTGGCTTTCATGGGGCACCCTGTGGTTGGCGATACCGTCTACGGGCGGCGCAAGCAGCCGTTCACCCTCAAGCGGCACTTTCTGCACGCAGCATCCATCACCTTCGCCCATCCCATCTCCGGTGAGCCGATCACTGTCGAGTCGCCGCTGCCGGCAGCCCTCCAGAATCTGCTGAACAAACTCCCCCGCTGAGCAGCGCGCCAGGAGAATCGTCGCCAGCCTTATGGAGAAGGCAATCAAAGGTGGCCGGAGGTAGAGGCGCTGCTTGCTGCGCCCGGTAGGGGCGTATTGCAATACGCCCCTACGAAAACCATGCCATTTCTGATTGTCTCATCCATTAGAGCTTGCTGAGAAACGTGGCATAGGTGAGGCAGTTGCTTTACCATTGTCTGATGCGCTTTGACGATCATGATCGCTAGTCGCTTGTAGGGGCGGGTTTGCAAACCCGCCCCTACAAGACATTTGCGCGTATTACCTGACTTGAATGTCAAATCTCATTAGACGCTGCTGGCGGGCGCACTCGCCAGGGCATCTCAGCGCGCACACACGATGGGAGGAACGATGGAAGAGGGCACGAGTATTCTGCAAGCGCCGGATTTCACGCTGGCTGATGTCAACGGGCGGGACGTGAGTCTGGCGGACTTTGCGGGCCAGAAGCACGTCATCCTGGTCTTCAACCGGGGCTTCCAGTGACCGTACTGCCGCGAGCACATGGCGCAGTTGCGCCAACACTACGACGCGATCCGCGAGCGTGACGCTGAAGTGGTCATCGTGGGGCCGGAGAAGCCGGAGGCGTTCCGCAAGTACTGGCAGAAGGAGCGCCTGCCGTTCGTTGGCCTGCCCGATCCCGATCACCGCGTCGCCAAGCTCTACGGGCAGCAGGTGCGCCTGTTGAAGCTGGGGCGGATGCCGGCAATGGTCGTCGTGGACAAGGCCGGGCGCGTGCACTACCGCCATCATGCCAAGTCCATGTCCGATATTCCTCCGACGCAGGACGTGCTGGCGGTGCTGGACGGGCTGAACAAGCCGGGCGGTTAGCGCGGGCAGTGAGAGTGGACGCTTGGAGCGGGAGATGAGCGAGAGGTACACCCTCTCGCTCATTTGTTCAGGTGCGGCCCTGTGATTTGACAAGAAAGCGGGTTTAAGGCACCATTAGCTCGCTGAGAACAGCGCAGTGCCCCTGCCGCGTTGCTGACGTGGCGCGATTCCCCCGAACGAGGAGAACCCATGCGTGAGATTACGATAGCTACCGTCCAGATGAAACCGGCATTGGGCGAGCCGGAAGATAACCTGGTCAAGATGTCGGAGTTCGTGTCCAAGATTGCCTCGCAGCAGAAGGTTGACCTCATTGTTTTCCCGGAGCTGGTGACGAGCGGCTTCGAGCTGGGCGTGCGTTTCACCGAACTGGCCCAGCGTATCCCCGGCCCGTCCGTGAACCTGATCGCGCAGCGCGCATCCGAGTTCGGCGTGTATATCGCCTTCGGCATGGTCAGCAAGGAGAAAGTGGAGAGCGTGCTCTACAACTCCGCTGTGCTGGTCGGGCCGGACGGCGAACTGGTCGGCAGCTACAACAAGGTGCACCTGCGCGGCGAAGAGCGCATGGCCTTCCGTGAGGGATTTCGCCTGCCTGTGTTCGAGACAGAGATCGGTCATATCGGGCTGACGCTCGGCTGGGACCTGGCCTACCCGGAAGTGGCGCGCTCGCTGACGCTCGAGGGTGCGGAACTGATCTGCGTGATGGCCAACTGGGAGAAGGCGCAGATTGAGGAGTGGCGCACGTATATCCGCGCGCGGGCGTATGAGAACGCGCTTTATGTGGCCGCCGCCAACCGCGTGGGCGAGGATGTGACGCTCAGCTTCGGCGGCGAGAGCGCCATCATCGGCCCGCGCGGCAAAGTTCACGCTTCGCTGGCCGACGAGAAAGAGCCGGAGAGCGGCGAGCCGCGCGAAGGCTACTGCGTGGCCCGTGTGGACCTGGACGAAGTGCGCAAGTGCCGCGAGGAGTTCCAGACGTTGCAGACACGCCAGCCGACGGTCTATCGCGCGCTGGTCAAGCGTTACTAGGCCGCCGCGCCGGGCAGCGCCGGCGAGCGCGGAGAGTGAGCGATGGACGAGCGCCAGGAGCAGGATGAGCGCGAGATCGAGTACGTTGGCGCGCCCGCCGAGTTCGCCGACGCCGCCGAAGTGCCCGGCTGGGTGGCCACTGCTGCCAAAATCCTCTTCTTCCTGCCGGCGGCATTCGTCACGGCGACGACGATCCCGATCATCATGATCGGCGTGCTGTTGCTATGCACAGCGTTGCTCTGCGGGCTGGCCTCGGCCCTGACCTGAGGGTGGGAGTCTGTGCATGTCTTCTTCGCCCGGCGTGCTGTGTGGACGTCGGGCGGATTTTTGCGGTGAGGTGAAACGAGGGACGCATGGATAGGATCGATCTGCGCAGCGATACAGTGACCTGGCCGACGCCGGAGATGCGCCAGGCGATGGCCGAAGCCCCCGTCGGCGACGATGTATACGGCGAAGACCCAACGGTCAATGCGCTTCAGGAAGCGGCAGCGCGGCGGCTGGGCAAGGAAGCCGGGCTGTTTGTGGCCAGCGGGACGATGGGCAACCTGGTCGCGGTGCTGGCTCACTGCGGGCGCGGCGACGAGGTGATTCTGGGCGACAAGGCGCACACCTTCATCTACGAGGCAGGTGGCATGGCCGCGCTGGGCGGCGTGCACCCGCATACCGTGCCCGTGCAGGCCGACGGCACCCTGCCGCTGGAGGCCATCGAAGCGGCGATCCGGCCCAACAACGTGCATATGCCTGTCACGCGGCTGATCGCGCTGGAAAACACGCAGGGCACGGTCGGTGGCATCCCCATCAGCAAAGCGTACACGGACGAGGTGGGGCGGTTGGCGCGCGCGCACGGGCTGGCGCTGCACATTGACGGCGCGCGCATCTTTAACGCAGCGACCGCGCTGAACGAGGACGTGGCCGATCTGGTCGCCGCCGCCGACAGCGTGACATTCTGCCTGTCGAAGGGGCTGTGCGCGCCAGTTGGATCGGTGCTGGTGGGATCGCGCGCGTTCATCGCGCGGGCGCACCGCGTGCGCAAGCAGCTTGGCGGGGGAATGCGGCAGGTGGGCATCCTGGCCGCCGCCGGGCTGATCGCGCTGGACAAAATGACCCTGCGCCTGGCCGAGGATCACGCCAACGCCCGCCGCCTGGCTGAAGGACTGGCGGCGCTGCCGCAGATTGAGATCGCGCTTGATCGCGTGCAGACCAACATGGTCTTCTTCGCGCTGCGCCCGGAGGTGCCCCTCAGCGCGCCGGAACTGGCCGAGCGCCTCAAGCGGCACAACGTGTGGATCATGGACATGGACGCGCGTCGTTTCCGCGCGGTGACGCACTACTGGATTCGCCCGCAGGATGTGGATCGCGCGCTGAGCGCCATCGCTGAGGAGCTTTCGTGACTGGTGCACTCGGCGCGCCGGACGAGCACGGCGAGGGCGCACCATCCGGCCCCCGGCGGCCCATGCAGCCGCGCGACCGGCGCCATCCGCACGCCGGGCACTTGCCCCAGGCCATCCCCAAAGTGCCTGGCGACTGGGACCCCGAATGGGACGATGGCGAGGGTGGCCCGCGCAGCCGTCGCCAGGACCTCGATCCCGTGCTGGGCTACATTCTGGCGATGGCGCTGAGCGTGGGGCTGACGCCCCTCCCGGCTAACACGCGCTACGTGGTGCTGTGGGGCGTCATGGCGGCGATGGGCGGCATGGCCTTCTTGCTGGGCAGCGGCATCCGCCTGAAGGTGACCGATCCCGGCGACTTGCTGTGGGGGATCGGGCTGGGGCTGTTCACCGGCGGGGCGCTGATGCTGGCCGGGTCGGACACGCTGGCGACGGCGGCGGAGCGTCTCTTTGGCGCGGGCAACCCGGACGACCCACTGCTGGATACATGGGTCTTTCAGGCGACGGTTTTCGTTATGCCGGTGGCAGAGTCGTTGTTCTTTCGCGGGGCGATGCAGCGCGTCCACTCGATCCCGGTCGTCGCGGTGCTGGCCAGCCTGTGGTCTATGCTGATGTTCTTCCCGAATCTGGGCCTGGGCGACGCGCCGCTGGTCGGTGTGCTGTTCGGCTCGGCGATCATTCTGCTCAACTTTCTCTACGGCTACGTGCACTGGCGACACGGCCTGGCGGCGAGCTTCTTCTGTCAGATCACCGCTGGCACGCTGTTGCTGCTGGTGCCGCGCCTGCTTGTGTGAAAGAGGCGGGGCGGACGCGCTTTCAGGGTGCGCTGCGCTCCCAGATGC
>JAGPFT010000105.1 GCA_018056405.1 Anaerolineae bacterium | reverse complement strand
GCACTATACCGGCAAGAACGATGCCGCCATCGAGCAATTCGAGCGCATTCTGGCTGAAGCTGCGGACCCCATTGATGCCTATTGGGGGATTGCGCTGTCCTACCGCAAGGCGGGCAACAAAGAGAAGTCTTTGGAGGCGTTCCAGCAAGCTGCCGATCTCATTGCTATAGCCGCTCAGACGGACGCTGAGCACAAGGAACGTTACTTCATGCTGCAACGCATGGTGAAGCAGCAGATCGAACAGATGGCTGACTTCATCTAGCCTCGCACAAAACAGCCTACCCCTGAAGGGACGAGATATGCCTCTGAGCAAACGCGAGCGTCTGGAAAGAGCAGTCGCCGGAGAAGAGACCGACCGCGTGCCCGTCGCCTTATGGCGTCACTGGCCCGGCGACGACCAACGAGCTGTGGACCTGGCCGAAGCAACAATCGCCTTCCAGCGCCAGTGGGACTTCGATTTCGTCAAGGTGACACCTGCCAGCAGCTATTGTGTGACGGACTACGGCGTGCAGGATCGCTGGCAAGGCAACCTGGAAGGGACGCGAGAGTACGTGCGCCACGTGGTGCAGCGGTCGCTGGACTGGACTGAGCTGCGCGTGCTCGATCCTTCGCGAGGCGCGTTGGGACGGCAGCTTGAGGTGCTGCGGCTGCTCAAGAGCGCGTTTGGCGACGACGTGCCCTTCATCCAGACGATCTTCAGCCCGCTGGCCCAGGCGAAGAACATCGCCGGCCGCGAGCTTCTGATCGAACACCTGCGTACCGCGCCCGACCGCCTGAAGACCGGTCTGAACGCGATCACCGAGAGCACGTTGCGTTTCATAGATGCCATGCGCCGGAGCGGAGTCTCCGGCATTTTCTACGCCATCCAACATGCTTCGCACACCGTGATGAGCGAAGATGAATACCGCGAGTTTGGCCGCCCCTATGATCTGCAGATTCTGGGCGCACTGCCGGATGCGTGGTGGTTCAACATGGTGCACCTGCACGGTCAGGCTCCCATGTTCGACCTGATCGCCGACTATCCGATCCAGGCCATCAACTGGCACGACCGGGAATGCGGGCTGAGCCTGGCCGAAGGCAAGCTCCGCTTTGGCGGCGCGGTTAGTGGCGGCCTGAGCCGGTGGAATCCTATGCACAATGGGACACCGGTAGACGTGCGTACCCAGGCCCGCGAAGCCATCGAGCAGACGCATGGGCGGCGCTTCATTCTCTCAACGGGCTGCGTCATCATGACGACCACGCCCCAGTCGAACATCCGCGCCGTGCGCGAAGTGGTCGAAACGAAGCCCTAACCGGGGAGGGCACTGTGCCGATTCGCGTGATTGCGGGTGCAGCCAAAGGACGCCGGCTCAAGAGGGTGCCCGGCGACTCTACGCGGCCCGTCATGGATCGCGTCAAAGAAGCGCTGTTCAACATCCTGGGGCAGGGCATCGTCAGCAGCTCATTCCTCGATCTGTTCGCCGGCACGGGGTCAGTAGGGATCGAGGCGCTGAGTCGCGGAGCCGGGCGCGTAGTATTCATAGACAGGCATCCGCTGGCGATTCGCACCATCCACGAGAACTTGGAGCACACGCGCCTGACAGCCAGGGCTGAGGTGCTGCGTGCTGATGCGCTCGTCTATCTGCGGCATCCCCGCCCAGAGGCTTTTGAGTACATCTACGTGGCCCCTCCCCAGTACAAGGGGTTGTGGAAAGAGGTGCTTCTGGCGCTGAACGAGAATCCAGGGCATCTCCAGCCGGACGGCGTGGTCATTGTGCAGATTGACCCGCACGAGCGCGAGGAAGTCAGCCTGCGCGCGCTGCGCCCGTATGATGAGCGGGTCTATGGCAAGACGCTGCTGTGGTTCTTCGAATACGATCCAGACGCGGAGGATTCGCCCGACGACAAAGCTGGTGTGTGACGGCACATCAAGCGCCGCAAGCGGATTACGAGCCGCGCTCGTCGAGGAGGCGTCTGGCCCAGTCCAACGCCTCTTCTTTGTTGGTGACGTGCCCTTCGACCTGCGCCTCAGTGATCTTCTCGATCATCTCACCCACCAACGGGCCGGGTTCCAGGTGGAGATGGTGCAGCAGATCGCGCCCAGTGACCAGGGCAGGGGGCGCGACCTCTGTGTCGTAGTGGTCGAAGTAGCCTTCGAGCAGGCGGCGGATGTGGTCGAGGTAGTGCGCCCAGTCGCGCGTGTCTAGGGTCAGCCCATAGGTGGCCAGGTAGTCGGCCATTGCCAGCAGGCACACGTCTATGCCAGCCGGGCCTGTGTCGCGCCAGAAACGGTGCACAGCCCGCTTGCTGACCGGCCCGCTGCCGAACAGCCACAGGGGGCGCATGTGATGGCGGACGATGGCCGTCAGGCGCGCGGTCTCTTCGTTGCTCAGACGCAAGGCAACCGCCCGCCGCTCGGCGATGGCTGCGCCGATCTGCTCGTGCCGGGGAAAGGCAGGCGAGTCCGGATCGCGGCTGGCCCGGCTGCGCGCCGACTCCGGCTTGCCGATGTCGTGGAGGAATCCGGCCAGCACCAGCAACGCCCGGTGAGCGCGCTGACCAGCCCACTGCCCGGCCACATGCGCCGCTAACTGGGAACGATAGCGCGCCAGAGCGAAGGCGATCAGACCGAGTTGAGCGTTGGCGGCTTCGGCGGCGGACGGCTCGGACAGCAGGTGCACAATGGCTGCCAGGCGGTCTACCACGGCCAGCGTGTGCTGCCAGACATCGTACTGGTGCGGAGGCGGCTGGGCAAGACCTGCCAGGGCCTCGGCCTCCGGGACAATGTGCTCCAGCAGGCCAAGCTGCTGGAGCGCGACAAGCCCCGCCGCAGGTTTGGCAGTCCCCAGGATGGCGAGAAACTCGTCGCGGATACGCTCTGCCGAACAGCGCGTCAGGTGAGGTGCCGCAGCGCGCACTGCCTGGCGGGTATTTGCTTCGATCAGCAGCCCAAAGGTGATGCTCAGACGGATGGCGCGCAGGCTGCGCACGGGATCATCGGCGATAGCCTCTGGCGCGCACATCCGCAGACGCCTGGCCTGCAGGTCGCCCAGACCGTCGAGCGGGTCAAGGAGGTGTTGGAGGTCGCCCACCAGCGGGACAGCCATCGCGTTGACCGTAAAATCGCGCAGGGTCAGGTCAGCCAGCAGGTCTGCGCCGCGAAACTGCGCTACGTCAATGGTGATGTCTTCATCCTGCCAGGTGATCAGGGCGCGCCCTACGCTGCGCTGCGGGTCGAGCGGATAGTATGCGCCATGCAAGGCATCGGCGATCTGCCGCGCCAGCGGACGGCCGTCGGACGGGCCGGCCAGGTCGAGGTCTTTGAGAGGACGATGCAGAAAGGCGTCGCGCACGGCCCCGCCGACGATGTACACCGGCGCATCGGGCAGCAACGTCTGAAGGCGCTCAACGATTGGCGGCCAGAGCAGGGGGCGTCCCGGTGCGACGGGAACGAGGACCACTTACGAGGCTCCCACCTGGCTACCGGGCTTGCAGACGCCGATGAAGGGCAGGTTGCGGAAGTGCTCGTCCAGGTCAAGCCCATAGCCGAACACGAACTTGTCGGGAATTTCGAAGCCCACATAGTCCAGGTCAATATGGACGAGGCGGCGGCTGGGCTTGCTGAGCAAGGCGCAAATCTTAACGCTGGCTGGTTCGCGCGTCGCCAGAATGTTGAGGATGTATTGAAGCGTGTGCCCGCTGTCTACGATGTCCTCGACGATGATGATGTGCTTGCCGGCGATGTCCTGGCGCAAGTCCATGTCAATGCGCACGCGCCCCGACGACTCACGCGCGCCGCTGCCATAGCTGGCAATGGCCATGAAGTCAATGCTGTGGGGGAAGTCGAGGTGTCGCATGAGATCGCTGAGGAACATCACGCCCCCCTTCAGGATGCAGATGAGGAGCACATTGGGCAACGTCGCATAGTCGGCGCTGATTTGCCGTCCAAGCTCCGCCACACGAGCTTGCAGGGTTTCGCTGTCAATCAGAACTTCCTGGAGGTAGCGTTCGTAGGGCTTCTGCATGGGTTTCTTGTGCTCTGCTGGCATGGAAGGCACACATGGGGCGGGGTCAATGAAGCCGCAGGGTTTCATCCTTGCGGTCTGGCCACGAACGTTGGGTGAGCAGGCTGCGCGATGAGGTCGCACTCAAACCTGTCAGCCAGTCCGCAACGGCCTGGTGAAGACGCGCGGTCAGCCGTATGTCCGCAGAAAGCTGGCGCACTATCTCCAGGGATGCCTGCACCGTCTTGCGGATGAGGGCCATGTCTTGGGTTGCCGCGTCATTCAGGCTGTGCACGGCGGGGTTAATGATCTCTTCAATAGTGAGGCGCTCGACTAGCTCCGGTGCGTCCGCCGGGTAGAGTCCCGATACGTCAATGCCATACTCGTCGAGTAGCATTCTCACCACGCGGTCACGAACGTCGTCGCGCTGCTGGCGCAGGGCCAACAGACGCATGAGTAGCTCGTCAGCGATGTCGCGCAGCAAGTTCAAACGCGGCGGGCAACTGGTGATCTGCGCTTCCATGAACGCAATGAACTCAGCGTCCTCACCATGCGTCAGGCAGTACTCGATTGCCTCGACTGCCTCCATCCGCAGTGCTTGGTCGTCAGTGGGAGCCATGGGGCGTTGGACGAAAAAGTGATCGAACATCACGGGGCCTCTGGCGGACACAGCCGGTAGAGATAGTCCCACGTGTAGATGCCGGCGTGATGCCCATCGCTCCAATAGAACTGGAGCGCGTAGTTACCGACGATTTCAAGGCGCTCGACCGTGTATGGCTGGTCAGGAATCAGGTCAAGTAGATGGTCTGGATCGCCCTGGGGTCCCATGTTTGCGTGCCCGCCCCGGCATTCCGCACACGGGCAAGCCAGGCGCAACGGGCCGAGGGGGTAGCGACATATCCGACCATCAGACCACTGGATCACCAACTCACTGGCCGACTGATGGAGCGTAATGTCGGAAGGGAAGACGGCGGCCATCATTTCTGCCCGGCAGATGCGGCAAGCCGCTGCGCCTGACCGATCCAGTCCTTGCTGCGAATGCGCTGCGCGCGCACGGTAACGAATGGCGCAAGCCGTTCAGATAGGGCTTCAGGAGTCAGCGCGGCCAGTTGGGCGAAACGGGTGATGCCAGCGTCACGCAGGGCTTGGGCGAAGCGCGGTCCAATGTCCTTGATCGCGGTGAAATCATCGGCTCCCTGGCTGGGTGGCGGTGTTTCCTCAAGATCAAGCACTATCTTGTCCAGCGGGAGCACGATCTCAGCGACCGGCTCAGCCGCAGCGTTGCGTGCGCGCGAGCGGACAACGAACCGCTCGGCGATGATCTTGCCGCGCTTGCTCTCTCTGAGCAGAAGCCAGCCTACTACCGCAGTGACACCGAGACCTGCGCCAAGTACAGCCAGGTTTCTCACTGTTTTGACCATGATGTAACTCTCACAAAGCTCGTTAGGCGCTGCCAGGCGCGGCTGTCGAAGGACGAGCGCGAAGCGTGCGGCAGCTAAAGTCCTGGGCTTGGGCAGTATTGTATCAGCAGAGGGCGTGGGTGTCCAATCGGGCAAAGGCGAGGGTGCGGGCAAAACCTGTCAGGCAACAGGGTCGCGCTCCTTAACCTCATCCCTGCTTGGTGCTGGCGCGCCTCGCCGCCCCCTCTCCACGACGTGGAGAGGGGGCAAGCCGAGCGCAGCGAGGCTGGGGGTGAGGCTGCTGCCAGCCTCGCACGTATCACTGACAACCTTTGCACGCACCCGTCCAATCGGGCAAAGGCGCGGGCAATCTTGCTGACCAATGTCGCGGCACAAGAGGGGCGAGACCGCAGTAGGCATCTGAAATAAGTGTCTCGCAAGCAGCTAAAGACAGCGCTGGTAAGCTCTAAGAACGCGCGCATTAGTGCTTGCCCTATCGTCCATCATCTCATATACTATGGCATAGACAACTTGTACCCATGCAGAGGCCGAAAATGGAACTAAACGATTTGGTGGCACGCGCTCTTCAGGCTGTTCAGGAACGTGGGGCGGAAGCGAGGGTGGTGCTCCTTCACCCAGCTAGCCGTTATCGCTCTATGGTCGTCGCTCAACTCATGAATCTGGCAAACGAGTCTGTCTTTTACTACGCGATGGGGCCGGACGATGTGGACGTGCGCTCGTTCCTGTCTGGCATCACCCACGATCTGGCCAATCAGCATCCGACCTTTGGCCGGCATGTTAATCTGGCGCAGTCCGATCCCAGCCTGCAACTGGGCGATCTTCTCAAGGCATTTGTGGCCGACATCGAGGATCTGTCCAGCGAGCCATTCACCCTGATCCTGGATGAATATGATCGCACGGACGGGGCCGACGATATTCAGTGGTTCGTCGAGCAGACCATTCTGCATGTTCCTGCGCACTGCCGCCTTGTGATCAACAGCCGCACGCTCCCGCGCCTGCCCTGGGTTTCGCTGATCGCCCAGAAGAAAGCGGTCATCCTGCGGGACGAGCAGCTTGTGACCAGCAATTTCTACGACATGCGCGAGAGCGGCGGCCAGATGCAGCTTCGGGTGAACGCGCTTGGCCCCGGCTATGTCTATCTGGATAGCGAAGCGATCAACACGTGGGAAGGACATCTGCCGCGCCTGCTGTTCTTCTTTGCCCTCGACCGCCCGGTAGTGACCCGTTCGGAGATCTGCCAGGCGTTCTGGCCCGATCTGGAAAACGACCAGGCGGTGAACGTCTTCCATGTGACCAAGCGCCGTCTGCACAAGGCGCTCAATTTCGATGTGCTGGTCCACGACGGCGGCTACTACCGCGTCAACCCGGAGGTTGCCGTCCAGCACGACATCACCGAGTTCGTGGGAGCGTTGGTACGCGGGCGGATGCCGGAGACCGAAGACAAGGCCAGCGCGTGGCAGAAAGCCATTGATCTGTATCGCGGGCCGTTCCTCCAGGGGCACAGCGACCAGTGGATCGTTGAGCGGCGCGCGCAGTACCAGCAAGGCTATCTGGAGGCGCTGAGCGAGATGGCGCGCATCCGCCTGGCCGAAGGTCGCCAGGAGCACGCGCTTGGTCTGCTGCTGCGCGCCGTTGGCGAAAACGACCGCTACGAGCCGATCCACCGCCAGATCATGCAACTCTACGCAGACCTGGGGCGGCGCAGCGAAGCGGCGGCGCATTACCAGAAGCTACTTGATCAACTCAAGCAGGAGGGTAAGACGCCAGAAGCCGAGACACAGGCACTCTACGCCGCCATCATCTCCTAGCGTGCTGCCGGGCAGGCTTATCCAGCCTGTTCTAACACTGCATACCCAACACACAAGCCCGCGACGTGCGGGCTTGTGTGTAAGTTGAGCGGGCCAGACGCCCCTGGAGGGACTCGAACCCCCGACCGTCTGCTTAGAAGGCAGCTGCTCTATCCGCTGAGCTACAGGGGCATGGCAGTCATTGTACGGCGCGCTGCCGGCGGCGTCAACCCTTGCTCAAGGAGCGCCACTTGGTCGCTGCTCGGTTGCTATTCGTCTTGGAGGAAGGGGCGCAGGCCCTTGTACACGGTCGTACCCGTCAGGGTGCGCAGAATGGTCATGGGCGGGCGACCGATGCGTTCGCTCAACTCTTGTGGGGTCAGGGGAGTGTTGTCGTTGGCCAGGAACACGCGGAAGACAGCATCCACCAACGACAGGTGTGGGGTGATGAAGTCAGGCTGCTGGCTCGCTTCGTGGAGGGCGCGTTGCAGTGCGTCAACCTTGTTGACTTCCGCCGTGATCGGGTCTACCCAGTCCACATCCTCCGTCTGGCGGTGCTGCATGAAGAACTCGCGTTGCTCTGGCGGCAGATGGCTCAGCAAATACACGCGCAGATCGCGCCCTTCACGCTCCCACCATTCGTAATCCACGTGGAACCTGGTATCGAGCGTGGGCTTAACCCGCTTGCTGGCAACGCTGGTCGAGGAATTCACGGCCCTTCCTTAACTTTAGGGCATGGCGCGTCTCAGGCGAGACGCCAATATGGCCCTCCGACGTGCTCAAAGTCCGCGTTCGAGACGAGCGTGGCGAAAATAGGGCCGGGCGGACAGCGACGCAGCACATTGACTGCGCTATAGAGTGTCTTGGCGTGGACTGTTCGCTGGGGGGCCAGCTTCGCCAGCTCGCCCATCAGCTCGCGCATGATGTCGGCCAGACTGCGCTGCGGCTTGTCCGTCGAGATCCACAGCGCATCAATGGCCTTGAGATCGTCCGCGCCTAGAACTG
>JAGPFT010000104.1 GCA_018056405.1 Anaerolineae bacterium | reverse complement strand
CCTCACCCCCGCTCGGCGCTGACGCGCCTCGCCGCCCCCTCTCCACGTTGGAGAGGGGGAAAGGCCGAGCGTCGCGAGGCCAGGGGGTGAGGTTGATCGGTCGCCCTCTCAATGCTTCTCACACTGCCGTCCGCCCCTACGGGCCTCTCCCCCTCAATCCCCCTCTCCAGCCGAGCTAGAGAGGGGGACTTGGATCGCTGGCACGGCGCTTTCCCCCTCTCTGGCTCTGCCGGGGAGGGGGTCAGGGGGAGGGGCCTTCTGCCGCACCAGACTTCCGAAGTTTTCGGAAACTTCGGAAGTCTGATCGCCGCCCGCTCCTACGGGCCTCACCCCCTCAATCCCCCTCTCCAGCCGAGCTAGAGAGGGGGACTTTGATCGCCGGATGCAAACACGTTCCCCCTCTCTGGCTCTGCCGGGGAGGGGGCAGGGGGAGGGGCCTTCCCGCCGAAATACAGACCTCACCCCCGCTCGGCGCTGACGCGCCTCGCCGCCCCCTCTCCGTAGACGGAGAGGGGGGCAAGCCGAGCATAGCGAGGCTGGGGGTGAGGTCAATAGCACACCCCTCGCCTCGTGCCGCTGCTGGAACGGGGTATAATGAGTGGGCGGCAGCCATTGGCCTGCGGTGAGTCCTGGGGCGGAGTTGCACGCTCGACCCCTATGGCAGGCTCCTGGCTCCCGACTCACATTCTGCGCTCAATGAGCGCTATTGCCCGAATTCTCCACAAGGATGAGTCACCGTGGCTGGAGAACGCATCCTGCTCGTAGAAGACACCGACGAGCTTCGGCAGTATCTCGCCACGCGCGTGCTGCAACCCGCCGGCTATGAGGTGTTCACGGCGCAAGATGGTGCCGAAGGCTTTACACTGGCCCGCCAGATAGAGCCGCATGTGATCGTCTCCGGTTACGAGATGCCGCGCGTCAACGGCCTGTCTATGCTTGAGGCGCTGCAAAGCGCGGGTCTCTACATCCCCTTCATCCTCATGACCGCCGAAGGCTCCGAGGCGTTGGCTGTGCGAGCGCTGCGCATGGGCGTCTACGATTACCTGGTCAAGCCGTTCTCCGGCGAGGAACTGTTGCTGGCCCTCCAGCGCACGCAACGCCGCTTTCGCACGCGCCAGATAGCCGGGGACATCCCCGAACAGCTTTTGCAGGTCAACCGCCACCTGGAACAACGCCTGCGCGAGCTAGACACGCTGGTATCGCTCGGCAAGCGCGTCACCGCCCAGTTAGAGCGCCAACAGGTGCTCCACCAGGTCGTCGAGGCGGCGGTGGAGATCACCGGCGCTGAGTCCGGCTCGCTGCTACTGGTCGATCAGACGGCGGAGGAGCTATACCAGGTAGCATCCCTCGGCGAAGCCCACGAGGTAACCGGCAACCTGCGGCTGCCCATTGCGGACAGCCTGGCCGGCCGGGTAGTACAGACGCGCCAGCCATTGGTCATCGCCGGCGAAGAGCTGCAGAAGATCAAGACCAGCTACCTTTTCCGGGCGCTGGCGTATGTCCCGCTGCTGCTCAAGAACCGCGTGATCGGCGTGCTGGGCGTGACTACGCGCCAGGAAATTCAGCCCTTCGAGCAGCACAAGGTGCAGTTGCTCAACGTGCTGGCCGATTTCGCCGCCATCGCCATTGAGAACGCGCAACTGTACGCGGCCACCGAGAAAGAGCGCGACACGCTCAATACGATCCTGCGCGACACCGAAGACCCGATCATCGTCGTGGACGACCAGGGCCACGTGCTGTTCTGCAACCCGGCGGCGAGCCGCGCCTTCAACGTCAGCCTCGCCCACTGCTACGGCCAGCCGCTGGCCGAAGTGCTCGATCACCGCGAGGTGGTTGAACTATTCAACAAAGAAGCGCACAGCGGGCGGGGCCGCCGCACCGAGATCGCACTGGCCGATGGGCGTTTTCTCCACGCGCAGCTCACCATCATTCGCGGCGTGGGACGTGTGGTGGTC
The DNA here is from genome assembly GCA_018056405.1 of Anaerolineae bacterium. Lineage (GTDB taxonomy): Bacteria > Chloroflexota > Anaerolineae > Aggregatilineales > Aggregatilineaceae > UBA2029. Next base: position 6,266 of record JAGPFT010000104.1, on the reverse strand, counting down.
ATGCAGGACATCACCCACCTCAAAGACCTGGATCGCATCAAGAACGACTTTGTGACTACCGTATCGCACGACCTGCGCACGCCGCTGACGGCCATCCTGGGCTATGTTGAACTGGTGCGGCGCGCTGGCTCGCTCACCAGGCAGCAGCGCCAGTTCCTGGAGCGCATTGTCTTCAGCGTGCAGTCCATCACCACGCTCATCTCCGAACTGCTGGAACTGGGCAAGATCGAGGCGGGTTTCGATGAAGACCGCGAGCCGGTCTCGCTGGCTGCCACCGTCCGCTACGTGATCGAGACCTGCCGCCAGGCCTGGGAAGCCAAGCAGCACACGCTCCAGGTTCGCCTGCCGGACGATCTGCCGCCTGTGCTGGGCAATCCGCTGCGGCTGCGCCAGGTGGTCGGCAACCTGCTCGACAACGCGATCAAGTACACGCCGGAAGGCGGGCAGATTCGCGTAGGGCTGGAGACGGATGGGGACTTCCAGATTCTGCGCGTGGCCGATACGGGCATCGGCGTCGCCCAGAAAGACCTGCCCTACATCTTCGACAAGTTCTACCGCGCCGACGAAGCCATCGAAAGCTTCAGCGGGACGGGCCTGGGGCTGTCCATCGTCAAGGGGATTGTGGAGCGCCACAACGGGCGCATCTGGGTGGATAGCCAGGTCGGCAAGGGCACCACGTTCACGGTCATGCTGCCCAGCCACGTCCCTCCGCCGGACGCCCCGGCGGAGTAGCCCGCCAGGGCACGCGCAACGCCTGCCAGCGTATTGACCTCACCCCCGGCCTGGAACAGACTTCCGAAGTTTTCGAAAACTTCGGAAGTCTCTTTCAGCGCAACGCTCCTCCCCGGCCAGGAAGGGGAAAGTGCCGCACAGCCGATCAAAATCCCTCTCTCTAGCCTGGCTGGAGAGGGGGATTTAGGAGATGAGGCGTGGGCAGAGCGCATCACAATACGCCCCCACACGCCCCCCACTCGTTATCGCGGCGGGTAGCCGGTCGAGGGCAGCATGCTCACGCCGGATACCGTCGCCTGCGCCCGATCCAGGATTGTCGTGCCTCCCGCACCGTCCGGCACAGCGATGACCGCCTCGTTGACGAACAGGCCATCCAGCGGGCTGGTCAGCACCGTGGTGACGATCTGCATCTCAACCGTCTCGCCGGGGGCGATGCTGTCAATGAGGAAGGTCACGGTCTGGCCGGAGATGGTCACCGTGCCCTTGCTGGTCGTGGCGCTGTCAATGCGCAATGTATCGGGCAGCGTGTCCACGACTGGAATGTTGGTGGCAGTTCCAGTGCCGGTATTGGTCAGGGTGATCGTCCAGGTAAGCTGCTCGCCGGGCAGCCCAATGCCGCCGGGCTGCAGCATGCCGACCTTGCTCAACGCCGGGTCGAACAGGCCCAGCGCCGCAGCGCCGGCCAGGCCGCCGGTCTCACCGCCCGGCTCGCCCCCCGGCCCGCCGACGAGGATGTCCACCGAGTCGCTGTTGTCGGCGGGGTTGCTGTCTTCGCCCACGCTGCCGGTGATGGTCGCCGTGTTGGTGATCGTCTGGCCGTCGGTGCCCTCGCGGGGGTACGCTGTGATCTCCAGCGTGGCCGAGCCACCGGGCAGCAGATCGCCGACTGCCCACTCACCGCTGATCGGGTCATAGGTGCCCTGGCTGGCGCTGTGCGAGACGTACTGCAGGTCAGCGGGCAGCAGGTCTTGGACTGTGGCCGTCACGGAGTAGTCCGCATCGTTGTTGGTCGCCGTGATCGTGTAGACGATCGGCTCCAATTCGTCGGGATACGGGTTATCCACCGCCTTGGTCACGCCCACGTCGTGAGTGAGCACTGCTTCCAGGCAGACCTTCTCGGCGCGCAGGGCGGGCACATTGTGATGATGCAGCAGCAGCACGCAGGCGGGGGTCGGACCCTCGTACACATCCCAGTCGTAGCGCACCGGCACCGACGGGCCGACCTGATCCTGCCAGAGCGATGCGCCCGTGTAGTCGTCCACACCGTCGGTCGAGAAGTCCACCCCCTGAGCCAGCGCGTTGTAGGTCATCACGTCGCTGACATCCACCAGCGTGCCGTCCCTGTACCAGCTTGCCACGAAGAAGTCGAAGGTGGCGTCCGTGTCATCCAGGCCGAGCAGACCCGCCCACGTGCCCATGAACAGCACGCTGTTCTGGAAGGGCACGGTATCGATCGCGTCCGCCGACAGGTCGTTGACGTAGTCGCCGAACCAGTACGAGGTCCCTGCGCCAAAGTCGTCTACGATGACGATGAAGACATCGCTTGATTCGCCGAAGAAGGGGTTGCCCAGGTTCCAGTTCCACAGGCGGTAGTCGGCGGAACCGTCCTGATCGGCGTCAATGTAGACCTCAAACCACACTTCTTCCGACAGCGACGACCAGTTGCCATAGGTCGAGAGGCCGAAGTAGAGCCGGCTGTTGTCGTAGAGCGTGCCGCCCAGGTTCTTCACGGCGTTGTAGTCGCTGGTCACGCCGATGTACTGCAAGTCCGCCGAGTCGTACACGTCCGTCGAGGAGGCATCGTCTGGGCTTTCGCCGTAAAGCTCGAAAGCCGAGACCAATGAGAGCTCTGCGTAGGGCAGCGCGCCGCCGGTGAAGACCTCCGTGCCGGCCATCTCGATGAACTCTACACCCGTGGGGCCACCCAGCAAGAGCGGATCCGTCGTCGCTTGCAGCGTCGAGGACGGGCGCACCGCCGCATAGACCGGCACCCATAGCTCGCTCTCCGCGCCCGCCAGACGTACCAGGCCGGATTCCTCGCTGAGCCAGTGGCGCGGGAAGCCGTTTTGTGTCTCATCCACCGTCGGGTCGTGGCTGTGCGGGGCAGTCCAGGTGGCGTGATTGGTGATGTTGAGCGTCACCTGCACCGTCGCCGTGCCGCCGGCAGCCACATTCACGGTGGCCGGGGACACGCTGTACGACACGCCGTCAATGTCGGCCAGCGGCTCGTAGCTCACGTCGAAGGAGGCAGCGCTCGCGCCCTTGTTCTCCACCGTGATGCTGCGCACCAGGGCTGTGGGCGCGTCGGCGTCAAGGATGCCGAACGACACGCTCACCAGTTCCGGCGCGGCGGCATTGTAAGCGATCACGTCGTTGTTGGAGGCGTTGGCCAGGTCCAGGCGGCCCGTGCCCACGCGCGCCGGGCCGTAGATGGGCGGCGTCTGGTTGTTGCCCTGGTAGACGAAGTGCGTGGCGGTATTCATGACCAGCGCCTTGATCTCGGCCACGCTCCAGGTGGGGTGCTGTTGGCGCAGCAGGGCCACCGCACCCGCCACGTGCGGCGAGGCCATCGAGGTGCCGCTGTAGTCCACTGCGCCGTTGCCCGTGCCCAACGCCGTTGAGGTGATGCCGGAGCCAGGCGCGGCGATGTCTGGCTTCAGCCCCACGTTCGCGCCGTCCGGCTCGCGCTGCGGGCCGCGCGACGAGAAGCTGGCCAGCGTATCCGCCGAGCCGCCGAAGACGATGTCGTTGTCCATGTGAACCGTCACGCCCGCGCTGCGCAGCGCCTGCCCGTCGGCGTACTGGATCATGACCGAGGGGATGGTGATCAGCGGGGCATACGGGTCGCCATCGGCAGCGCCCATGCCGCCGAACGCACCGGCCGCTGTGTTGGCAATGAGCACGCCGGCTGCGCCCGCTTGCTGGGCGTTGTAGACTTTCTGGGTGAACGGGCAGGTACCGCGATCAATCAGGGCGATGTTGCCGGCGGTGAAGCCGGAGATGGTCTCGCAGCCGTCCGAGGTGGGCGCGGCGCCGTCATTGACCACCTCCAACGCCCCAGTCACGTCATAGACCGACGAGCCGAAGCTAGCCGAGGCGGCCTCGTAGGTGCCCAGCAGCGGGCTGCCCGCCGGCCCGACGACCTCAACGCCCAGGCTACCATCCACCGAGGCAGCCACGCTGATCGCCCGGTCGGCGGTCGAGGGATCGCCCTGGATGAAGTACACATCGTTGGCGTTGCCCGCCGACGACACAACGACGATGCCGGCCAGCGACGCATTGTCTACCGCCACTGACCAGCCGATGTTCGGGTCGCCGAAGTCGCCGCCGATGGACATGTTCACCACGTCCACGCCGTCGAGCACGGCCCGGTCCAGGGCCAGGATCGCCGCCGCTTCGGACACATAGTTGGACGACGAGCCGACCTTGTACGAGTACAGCGTCGCTTCGGGCGCGACGCCAGGGCCGATGTCCATCGTGGCGAAGGGCGTGCCGGCGTCATACGCGCCGCTGTAGGTCGCCCCGCCAACCACGCCATAGCCCGCCGCCGTGCCAGCGACGTGCGAGCCGTGCCCGTTCTGGTCGTAGGGATCGGCGTCGGGGACGAGCGTAGGCGACGAGAGTGGGTGCCACGTATCGCCCACGAAGTCGTAGCCGCCGGCGATCTTGGCAGTGGGGAACTCCGCCGCTTCGGGCACGCCGTCGCCGTCGCCGCCGAAGTTGACGTGATCGTAGTCAATGCCGGAGTCAATGATGCCGATCTTGATCCCGTCGCCGGTGTAGCCCGTACCCAGGCTCCACAGCGCGGGCGCGCCGATGAAGGGCACGCTCGTCGAGTTGTCCAGCTCGGCGATGCGCTCCGGGTAGGCAGCCTTGACGCCGGGCAGGGCGCGAATGGCGGCCAGTTGGCTGGCGTCGGCGCGCACGATCAGCGCGTTGAGCACGCGCTGGCTGGACGCCACCCTCTGGTAGTTCACGCCGGCTGCACTCAGCGCTCCTAACGCCGCCTGCTGCGACGCCTCGACGCGGGCGACCTGCGCCTCAACCGCCGAGGCCATCTGCGCCTGGCTCATGCCCGGAGCCGCGACAAGAGGGATCGCCGCGGGCGCTTCTAGCTCGATGATGATGTTGACGACGCCCTTCTTGCTCAGGTTATAGAGCAGGGGATCGGTTCCGGCGGGGACGATCTCGCGCAACTCCCCAGTGAGCGCGCGCGCGCTGGGGCCGGCTGGTAACTTGAACTCAACGGCTTTGCGGGGGCCGTCCGGGCCTTGCGCGCGAACGGCAGCGGGAGTCAGCAGGGAGGACAGGCTCAGAACGATGGTCAGAGCCAGGAAGAGTCCGCCCTTTAAGAATTGGTTGCGCGTCTTTCTGTTCATGAATATCCACCCTTTATGTAAACTCAGAAAAAGCTCGTGTCCGTTCGATTGCGAGCACTAGGCTAAGAAGTGGCTCACAGTGACAGGGCTTCTCTTATAGGTGCACTCCTTTACCGCCATCTTATGGTTATCGAGATTGCAGGAAGGGGGTATGCAGATCGAGGGCGCAGCGGGCGCTGCTCGTGCGTGTCACTCCCCCCTGATTACCCTGTGTCTAGCCGGTCATCTTCCCGTCGGGTTGGCCGGGAAAGACCGGGGCCGGGCTGATCGGCGCGGCTGGGGCCGCGTCTCCCGTATATTCGCCGATGCGCAGCCGCCGCACGGCCCGCACGCCGGGCAGGCGGCGGATCGCGTCGAGCTTGCTGGCATCTACCCGGAGAAGGATGCCGTTGAGCGTGTGCTGCGTGCGGCCCATGAGCGTTGCGTTGATGTCCGGCCCGGTCAGCGCGGGCAGCAGGGCGCGCTGCGCTGCGTCAATGGCCTGGGCCTGCTGTCCGGCGATTGCCTGGGCGACCGCTTCGGGCAAGTGGAGCGTTGTCCGGGCCAGGGCGTAAGCTCTGGCAGCGGGTGGGTCGCTCAACTCGACCAGAACCTCAATGAGGCCGGTCTGGGGCAGTAGCTCTTCGCGCGAACCCACTACGACGCCCTCTCCTACGCCAGACAGCGGAAGCTGTCCGGCTCCCCAGGGTTTGGCCGGGATACCGGGCACGGTGGGCGTCTGCTGGAGGAGTCCCCCTGCGCGCGCGACCTGGGGCGCGCCCGGCGGGTCCAGGGCGGGCCACCCCCCAGCCAGGATCGTCACCGCGACGAGCGCCGCAACGACGCAGGCCAACGCGCCCCGCCTTCCATAGGCAGGCAGCCGGCTCATGGCAATCCCATTGTTCCCCTCGGCGCGCCACTCATGACCGGAATAGCAGCGCACCTCATTATTGCTCTATTGTAATCTGCTTTTCTCGCGTGTCAAAAGAGTTGTCGGTGATGGATGCATTCGCTTTTTGGGGCAGTGATCTTGAGCCGCTGAGATGACAAGGGCGCGGAGGGGAAAGTCGGAAAAGCTCTGAGGCTTTCTCTGCGACCACTGCGCGCTCTGTGATGGAGCGGTTGAGAAGCCCGCTGCGCGGGTTTACCTCACCCCTCAATCCCCTCTCCACACGC
>JAGPFT010000103.1 GCA_018056405.1 Anaerolineae bacterium | reverse complement strand
TGAACGCCCGCTACTCGATTCTTGACGCTGTGGGTGACAGAGAAGGTATTCCCGCCGCCCTCAAGATGTATTCGGAGGCGGGAGCCATCGGCACGCGCCCGTTCCATGAAAGATACTCAGAGGCCTACACAATTCTCGAGGAGTCTGCTTCCGCCTATCTGACCAAGCAAATCTCGTTGGACGAAGCGATAAATCAAGCCAAGAGCCGCATGGGTCGTCTGTAGCCAATAACTACACTCAAATGTGCGATGTGGGCGAGTGTTTGTGACTCGCCCACACTATTCTACATTCTACTCGTCAAGGATCGGACCCAATGTCCAGCCCTCATCGCTCTGAAGGCGACCGCCCGACCGCCGCTCATTCACCCATTTGCGCGGCTGTCGGACAGGCCAGGAAGGAGGAAGCTGTCCCATGAGCTATAGCCAGGTCATGCCAGTCAGACGCTTGCATTTTCACCTATCGCGCCGTGCCTGGCAATATCTGACGTTTGTGATCCTGGTTGCCCCCGCGGTGCTCTTGCGCCTGGGGACAGCGGCCTATCCCTTGGTGGAGACGATCCGGCTGAGCCTCAGGAAGTTCGAGTTCTATGGCACTGTGGACCGCTATGTAGGGCTGGAGAACTTCCGCTATTTGCCGGATGACTTCGGCTTCAACGGAGCCATCGAGTTCACCATTCTCTTCGTGGTGTTCTCGACGCTGCTAGAGCTTGTGCTAGGCCTGCTCATCGCGCAACTGCTCAATGCCAATTTCAGAGGACGCGCTATTGCCCGCGCGGTAAATCTGATCCCTTGGGCCATCCCCACTATCGTGGCGGCGTATGCCTTTCGCTGGATTCTAGACGACCAGTTCGGGATGATTACTCACTGGATCTACCTGGTCAAAGGCACACGGCCTGTGATCTTTATTGATCCGGTTGGGGCTAGAACGGCTGTGATTCTCGTCAACGTGTGGAAGAATGCGCCGTTTATGGCCGTTGTGTTTCTCGCCGGCTTGCAGGGCATCCCCGAAGATCTCTATGATGCTGCCAAGGTTGATGGTGCCAACGCGATCCAACGCTTCTTCTTCATCACGCTGCCCATGATCATCCCGTTGGTAGTCACAATGGGAACCTTCTTCATCATCTGGCAGGTGGCCGGCCTGGACCTGATCTACGGGCTAACGAGTGGTGGCCCCGGCGTCGCCACACAAGTGCTGGCCCTGCGTGTGTTCGAGGAAGGGCTGCGTTTCTTCAACTATGGCTTTGCCTCAGCAATTAGCGTTGTGCTGCTTGGCTTGGTGGCCGTGATCGGCATGATTGGGATTTTCCTGTTCCGGCGGTTTGAGGTCACCTATTGAGTGGCGGAGGAAGGCAAATGACAAGATCGCGCACTATAGCAGACGCGCAATTTCACGCCTCACACCGCGGGCGGTTCCGCCGTATACTCAGCCGGCTGTCTCTCTATCTGGCTCTGTTCCTGTTTCTATTCATTGTGCTCTCGCCGTTCTTCTGGATCGTGAAGTCCGCCCTCTCCAGGCCCGATCAGCTCTTCAAGATTCCGCCGGTGTACATTCCTGATGTCACATTTGATAACTTCAAGACGCTGGCTGACCAGGTGCCGCTGGTCAAGTACGTGCGCAACTCGCTGGTCATATCAACGGCGACAGCACTTGTCTCAGTGGGCACGGCCTTCTTGGCGGCCTATGCGTTCGCCCGCATTTCGGTGCCGGGGCGTAATGTCCTGTTGTGGCTGCTTGTGTTGACCATGGCGCTTCCAGAGATCGCGACCGTCGTCCCCCTTTATCGCTTGCTGGCCGATGCTCACATGCTCGACTCGCGAACAGGGCTGGTAATTGTCATGGGCAGTATGCTCGTTCCTTTTACCATATGGGTGCTGGTCGCTTTCATCCAGCAGGTGCCCTACGAGATCGAGGAGGCGGCCATCATTGACGGGGCAAACCTCTTCCAGATCATAAGCCGCATCATGATCCCCCTGACTTCCCCTGCGCTGGCGACAATGCTGGTGATCAACTTCATCAACGCCTGGAATAACCTGCTCTACCCGCTGGCTTTCTCCGCCACGGCCAACTCGAAGACCCTCAGCGTGGCCATCACCGAGATCTTCCAGGCGCGTGCGCCGTGGGGACGTCCCTGGAATCTAGTCAGCACACTTGGTGTAACAATGGTGCTGCCTGCGATCATCCTGGTCCTATTCTCGCAGAAGGCGATCGTGCGCGGCCTGACGCGCGGTGCGATCAAGTAGAGTATCGCCTGCAAAGGGAAACAGCCTGTAGAGGAAGGGGTCGGCATGTCTGAAGAACGCTTAAGCGCCGCAGGTCCGCTGGATAGCACACACTCTCTCTATGCTCGCCTGCGGACACTGCCGTTGGGCAGTGTCACTCTAGGGCATGGATTTTGGAGCAGGCGGCAGGCCATCAACCGCGGGGTCAGTTTGCAACATGGTTACCGGATGCTGGAACAGGCGGGGAATCTCCACAACTTCCGCCTGGTCACCGGGCAAGCCCAGGGAGACTATCGTGGGCGGCTGTTCATGGATGAGAACGTGTACAAGTGGCTCGAAGCGGTTGCGTATTCGCTGGCGGCCAGTCCCGATGCTGCTCTGCACGAGATGGCCCACAACGTCATTGACCTGATTATCGCCGCGCAGCAGCCTGATGGCTACCTCAACACCTACTTCACCGTCGTCGAGCCGCATCGGCGCTGGACGGATCTCGATCATGGGCATGAACTGTACTGCGCGGGGCATCTGTTTCAGGCTGCGATAGCCTTTCAGCGCGCTTTGGGCGACGCGAGGCTACTCGGCGTCGCCACGCGCCTGGCCGATCACATTGCATCGCTCTTCGGCCCGGACAAACGCGACGGCGCACCCGGCCACCCAGAGATCGAGATGGCGCTGGTCGAACTATACCGCGAGACAGGTGAACGGCGCTATCTCGACCTGGCTAAGTTCTTCATTGACCGTCGCGGTCAGGGAAAGATGCGGGGGCTGGGCTGGTATGGGCCGGAGTACCACCAGGATCGCGTCCCGATCCGCGCGGCGTCCATCATGGAGGGGCACGCCGTGCGCGCGCTTTACTTGATGGCTGGCGTGACTGACCTCTACCTAGAGACGGGCGAAAAGGCTCTCTTTGAGGCGCTGATGCGGCTTTGGCAGGATATGACTCATGGCAAGCTGCATGTCACCGGCGGTGCGGGCGCACGGTATGAGGGTGAATCGTTCGGCGATGCCTATGAGCTGCCTAACGACCAGTGCTACTGTGAAACCTGTGCGGCCATCGCCAGCGTCATGTGGAACTGGCGCTTGCTGCTGGCTACCGGCGAAGCGCGCTTTGCAGATTTGATGGAGCAGACGCTCTACAACGGTTTCTTGAGCGGTCCGGCGCTTGACGGTACACATTTCTTCTACATCAATCCTCTACTCAGCCGGGGCGGGTACGCCCGTGCCGAGTGGTACTCGGTTGCCTGCTGTCCCCCCAACATCATGCGCACGCTGGCGTCGATCGGGCATTATATGGCGACTGCAGACACAGACGGCCTGCAGCTTCATCTGTATCACCAGGCGCTCATCACTGACTCCGCGCGCGGTCTCATCCTGGACGTCGAAACCCAGTACCCCTGGCAAGGGACAGTAAAGGTTCTCGTCAGGGAGACGCATGGAGCTTCCTGGACGCTCGGTCTGCGGATTCCCGCCTGGTGCAAGGACGCTGCGATCCGGCTGAACGGCGAGCGGGTCGGCACTTCTGCTGAGGCGGGCAGTTACGCGACCATCACCCGCATATGGCAGGTAGGGGACGTCGTCGAGCTTGAGCTTCCCATGCCGGTGCGCTTGCTTGAAGCGCATCCACTGATAGACACCACGCGGGATGCCATCGCTATCCAGCGCGGTCCGGTGCTCTACTGTCTGGAGCAGACGGACCACGATTTTGACATCATGGCCGCGCAGATTGACGCATCAGTGCCCCTCTCGGCTGCCTGGGAGAGCGATCTATTGGGCGGCGTGATGACTGTAACTGCGCGCGGGCATCTCCTTGATATCGGCGCGTGGGGCGACCAGGTCTACCGGCCCCTGGAAGATGGCCAAGAACTGCCGCGCCAGCCTGTGACGCTCAAAGCGGTGCCCTATCACGTTTGGGGTAATCGTGGCGCTAACGCCATGCGCGTCTGGATTCCACGCGCCAGCATGGTCTGATAACCGCGAGCTACCTTGGGATGGTCTGCGATGTACTACAAACCCGACTGGGAACAGGCAAAGCAGCGGATGCTGGCCTGGTGGCATCACGACGCCATTGACCGCTGTTGCGTGGCGGTTCATGCGCGCAGGAACGGCTCGAAGCTGCCGCCGCTACCCAACCTGCAGTACGAGATGTGGCTGGATGGCATGGATGTCATCGCGGAAGACGATCAGGCGGCGCTGGAACGTTGGTGGACCGATCCTGATTTGAATTACGAGCGGGCACTCCGCTGGTTCGAGGGAAGCTATTTCGGCGGCGAGGCGCTGCCAGTTACACAGGTGAACTGGGGCGCGATGGCGATGGCGGCCATGTTTGGCAGCCCTCCTGTATTCAGCAAGACGACAGTATGGTACCAGCCTGTAATCCGCGACTGGGATGCCTGGCAATGGGAGTTCGACCCCGACACAAATCCGATCTGGCAGAGTCTTCTCAGCATTGTCACGCGGCTTATGGAGGGTGCGGAAGGTAGGTACTTCGTCGGCAAGCCAGAGTTGGGGAATGGGGCCGATGTGCTCTCGCTGATGCGTGGGATGGACACCCTGGCGATGGATCTCTATGCCTATCCCGAGCAGGTGAAGCGAGGAGTAGACTACATCTCCGACATCTGGGTTGCCCTTATGGAGCAGGTCTACCAGATGACGACCCGCATCAACGACGGTGGCGATGTCCTGGCCTGGATGAATCTGTGGGCACCAGGCCGTATTGATCAGATCGCATGTGACTTCTCATCGCTCATCTCGCCCGCGATGTTCAGGGAGTTCTTCGTCCCTGAGATCGTCAAGATGGGGCGGTGGTGCGAGTATGGCACCTACCATCTGGATGGTCCCGCCTGTATCAAGAACATGGTGGACGTGCTGCTGGAGATTGACGAAATCAAGGCGATCCAGTTCACTCCCGGTTCTGGCGCGCCCCCCGCCTACACGCCGGCGTACATGCCGCGTTACAAACAGATTCTGAGGAGTGGGCGCAATCTCTATCTGCTCGCTGCGCCGGACGAGATCGAGCGTATTCTGGCCGAGCTTCCGCCGGAAGGGCTGTTCTTTCGCACTTTTGTGCAGAGCGAGGAAGAGGCAAAGGAGTTGCTCAAGAAGGTCTCGCAGTGGTCGGCATCCAGAAGCCGGATCGTCAGACCGGCATGGAGTTCGGGCAAGGAGGCGGACTGAGGGGCAGCAGCCAGGCAGAGCGCCGATTCCAGGACCGCGCAGCCCTCTGGCTCTGCAGGCTTCTTTGAGTGCCCGCCGGGCGACAGCCTCGCGCTGAATTGGCGTCACTTTGCTCACTAGTGAGCACATGTCAGTGGGGGCAAACTGCGCCAGGATTCGTTACAGAGTCGCACGCTGCAGCACTATATCGCCCCAACTGCCATGACATGGTTCTCTGCATAGCGCTTGGTGGCACTTCAGGCTTGTATCTCGCCCTCATATAGCTTCCGATCATCTAATCAAATCAGAACTAATTTCCCCCTCTGTCAGATGCTCCAGCCCTCATCCGTCAGCACTTTGACCAGGCCTTCTTATCCGCTATCCGCAGCACAGAGCCGCAGTCCATAGTAAGATAAGCGTGGACGAACAGGAGTTCTGTTCGCGCGAGTCACTGCCCTCAGTTCGCCAATCTGCCCCGCCGTATGCTTACCCTATCCAGGAGTTCCTCATGACCTCATCCCCAGGTGCCCATGAACTCGCACTTCAGCCCGCCCCCGAGAGCGAGTTGGTAAGAGACGATGCGCGTGTGCTTGTCCTCACCGGTCAGGTCGCCAATGAACAAGCCGCGCAGGGCGTGTTCGCCGACTACCTCTCGCGCAAGGCGGACAACACCCTCCGCCGCCAGGCGGCTGACCCGGCGCGCTTCGCGGCGTTCCTCAACCAGCGGGTGCGCGTGTTGGGCGAGGTAGTGGGTCTGGAAGGGCTGCGCGCCCACGACTGCCGCCACCCCTGGGCGACGTGCTGGGTGCGCAAGGTGGCTGTGCTGCGCCTGCAGGAGGCGGGCGGCTGGAGCAGCCTGGCCATGCCTCGCCGCTATGTGGAAGACAGCGAGATCGCCAACGAGGGGATGGCGTAGCGCTTGCGGAGCGTCTGCGGACGGATGCAGAAACCCGGCTCACGGTGCAGCGCAGTGGACCGATCCGTTCGCCCTCTGTCTATTCGGAACCTTCCCGGAACGGTTCCGGGGAAAGGCGATGGTCCCTGTCCGTTCACCAGGGGCCATCCTGTTGGAGCTGTCCGACCGCACTGTCGCCGCGAGAATGCCACGCGACGGCACACCTCGCGATGCGGTGCGCCTGGCTTTCCTCTGAGAGTAATCCGTGACCACCTTGCTCAGCGCTGGCTCATCTTCAAGAAGGTTGAGATCCACGGCGGCACGCCATGCGAGAATCGAGCGGCTCCCAGGTTACTCGCTCGTCAAATTGAGCTGCCCGTGGGAGCCGCTCGCCTTCGCCAGGTTGAGTCGCCTGGTAAGGCGGCAATCAACTGGCAGTCTACCTAGAACAAGCTGTTCGGGTCGTAGTACTTCACCACGTTGTCGATGGTAATCCGCGGCGACGGCAGGATAGTGTCCTTGGGGGCCTTGGCACCAGCGAGGATCGCCATCAGCCGATGGAACGCGGCGCGTCCGATCTGATCCGAATTGTTCAAGCCGGTGGCGGCGTAGTTCGTTCCGTTCAAGATCTCCAGCAGGGCTTCCTTCTGCCCGTCTACGCCCACCAGGAACATCTCATCGCTGCGACCCGCATCTGAGATGGCCTTTTGCGCGCCGAGGCACATTGAGTCGTTCTCGCAGAACACGGCGTCGATCTTTTCGAACTGGGCGAGCATGTCTTCCATCAGGGTGAAGCCGCCGTCCTCGCTCCATCCACCGAAGTCGGGCGCCATCTCCACCTGGATGTTGGTCGGATCAACTACCGATAGCATCCCGTTGGTGCGATCGAGGCCGATGGAGTTGTCAGCGGGGCCGCCGCGCAGTACCACCAATAGCCCTTCACCGCCCAGCCGCTCGACGATGTACTCACCATCGCCCACGCCGATCAGGTAGTTGTCTGGGCCAATCCAGCTTGTGTAATTGCCGCTCTTCAGTTTGCGGTCCACCAGCACCACCGGCACGCCGGCCTGTTCGATGGCATCAAGCGCGGCGGGCGCGTCTTCGATATAGGCTGCGCTGATGATGATGCCGTCTACGCCCTGGGCCAGCACGTCTTCGACGTCCGACGTCAGCTTGCCGATGTCGTCCTCGGCGTTGGTGACGATCAGGTCAATGTTCTCGTAGACGGCGGCTTCTTCTTCGACGGCGCGCGACATGCCGATGAAGTAGGGTGCGGACTGCGTGAGATTCACCATCGCGATGCGCAGAGTATCATCCTGGGCGGTTGCCAGCGAGGGCAGTGCCCCCAGCAAGGTGACCAGGACCAGCAGGGTCAACAAAGTCCTCGATTTCATAGGTGTTTCCTCCAAATCTGCTCACTCAAAACATCACACGTCGAATGCGAACGGAAGGACGCTCGAATGCTCAGTAGTTTTCTCCTTTCCTATGGCCAACCCGGCGACTCACGAACGCTGCTTGCGCCGGACGAGCACTGCGAACAGGATGATCGCGCCCTTAAGGATCTGCTGATAGTACGTCTGTACTCCTTGGAGGTTGAGGAGGTTGTTGATCAACCCCAGCACGAAGACACCGCCGAGTGTGCCCCACGCGCCCCCCCCACCGCCGCCCATCACGCCGCCGCCGATGACCACCGCCGCAATCGCGTCCAGCTCGTAGCCCTCGCCCAGTCTTGGCTGCGAGATGCCCAGCCGCGCCGCCAGGAGCACCCCGGCCAGCCCGGACAGCAGCGCCGAGAGCATATAGACCAGGACAATCTTGCTCTCGACGTTGATCCCGGCCAACCGCACTGCTTCACGATTGCCGCCAATAGCGACCACGGCGCGCCCCACCGTCGTCCGGTTAAGAAACAGCCAGGCGAGAGGATAGCAGGCGAACATGATCACGGCCGCGATGGCCAGCGAATCCAATACTCCGCCTCCGCCGACAAAGCCGCCGA